>CANODD010000141.1 GCA_947564705.1 uncultured Dorea sp.
GTGCGATTGAGAAACTGCGCGGATATTTTTAAATATATCCGCGCAGTTTTTTCGTTCTTTATATAATAAAAGCTTTGCGCCTGTACGGTTTGTCCTTCCTAAGACAATCTTCATCTTCTTTAGAGAATCTTTAGAATTGAAAGAACAGGGCAAGGATATCTTCAGAATATGTTTAGAAATACATATCAGGGTTCTTTAGATTTGAGGGATAGAATAATACTTACAAAAAATGACAGCACAGAGTTTATGCTTTTGTAAGTGAAGGGGGATCCACATGAAGATATTGATATTAAGCGGAAGATTTGGATTTGGGCATGAGATGGCGGCAAATGCGATCCGGGAGGAATTCATGCGGCAGGATAAGAATGCCGTGATCATACAGAAAGATCTGCCGGAGTATTTTTATCCTCGCGTCAGTAAGATTCTATATAAGATATTTGGTCTTGTGGCGGAGCGGTATCACGGGATCTATAATCTGGTCTATAAGATTTCAGGAAGGATGAACTCCGGAAACAAACCGGGAGGACCGGTCGTCTATCAGAAGTTTCGGAAAATGATGAAAGAATACGCGCCGGATGTGATCGTATGTACGCACCCGTTCTGCGAGAAAGCGGCGGCTACCTATAAAGCAAAGGCGGACAGCCAGATTCCGCTTGTCACCAGCATCACAGATATCAGTATGCATAAAGAGTGGTATGCGAAGCAGACGGATCTTTATCTGGCGCCGACCAGAGAGGTGAAGGATAATCTGGTCAGCCTGGGAGCTTCTCCTGAAGATATCCTGGTAACGGGAGTGCCGGTTCGTCAGCAGTTCCTTGGAAAGACCGAATATGAGGCAGGGGAGCGGAAAGGTGAGAAGAACGTCCTGGTCATGGGCGGAGGGCTCGGTATTATACCAGGGTTAGAGGATATATTATACACCCTGCATGAGATGCCGGGAATCCGAACAACCGTGATCACGGGAAAGAATCAGAAGCTATACGACAGATGGGCGGGGCAATTTGATGATGTGGAAATGTTAGGATACGTGGACAATATCGGAAGCTATATGCGAAAGGCGGATCTGGTTATAACGAAAGCAGGCGGAATCACGCTGTTCGAGCTGATCCAGAGCAGAGTCCCTATGTTTATTATCCGGCCGTTTCTGGAACAGGAGATCGTGAATGCCAGATATGCGCAGGAAAAAGGATTCGCGCAGGTTGTATGGGATGAGGGAGAAGATTTTACAGAGGAATTAAGAAGTATCCTGCAGGATCCCGGGAGACTGGGAGTGATGAAGGAACGTATGATACAGGCGCGCCGGGAGATCATGGAGACGGAGCTTTCCGAGGCGGTAAGAGTCATGAAGAGGCAAGGGGCAAGATATCTGTCTGCATTTGATATCATAATAAATTATAACGCGGCAGACCGGTGCTATCTGGGGACAGGCCATAGTATGTCAGCATGATTATGTAACGCTGGTACATCATTGCAAAGATGAATGCAAAGCTGTAAAAGCCGTACTAGATGACATTCAGTATATTAGGAGGAATATGAAGATGAACAATTATATGATATTCGGTCTGATATTGGTCTGCGCCGCATTATTATGCTACAGCCTGATCCCGTCGGCCGGTCTGAAATATCTGTGGAAACAGAAAAGCCGGAAGCGTATTAAGGAGGGGCGGGCAGACAGGCGCTTATACCTTACTTTTGACGACGGGCCAAGCAGGGAATATACAGGCGAGCTCCTGTGTCTTCTGAAACAGTACCGGATCAAAGCGAGTTTCTTCGTAGTTGCAGAATTTGCGCGGGAGAATCCGGATCTCATCGAATGGATGAAGGAAGAGGGGCATCTTGTCGGGATTCACTCCGTAGAGCATAAGAACGCGCTTTTCCGCGGCCGAAGATTCATCCGTGAGGATATCCGGGAGTCCGTAGGGACACTGGAAACGATGGGCTGCCGGGCACGCTACTACAGACCCCCGTGGGGGCATCTGAATCTGTGGACGCTGTTTTTTATCCGGGCTATGGATCTGAAGTTAATCCTCTGGGACGTGATGGCCCAGGACTGGTCCGCCAGAGAAACGGCAAATTCTATCAAGGAAAAGATACTAAGACGTGTATTTCCGGGCGCGGTTTTGTGTCTTCATGACGGAAGAGGGACGGCGGGGGCGCCGGGAAGGACGCTGGAAGCATTGAGAGAGGCAATTCCGCTCCTGCTTGAACAGGGATATGTGTTTGAAAGGATGGACGCTTATGAATACTAATCTGTCTGTACAGAAGATGCTTCGGTATGTGGTAATCTTTCTCGTATTCATATCTGCGGTACTTTTCCTGTTATTGCGGGGAACGGATATCAGAACGGTGGGAGAGGCTCTGGCTCAGACCTCCGTTCCCTTTCTTGCGGCAGGCATCTTACTGGCAGAAGTGTTTCATCTTGCGGAAGGAGTTAATATCCGGATTCTGCTTACTTCCTTTGGATATCCGGTTACATTCTGGCAGGGTATGAAGTATGCTTATATTGGTTTTTTCTTCAGCTCTGTCACTCCGTCTTCTACCGGGGGACAGCCCGCCCAGCTCTATGCGATGAAGAAGGACGGGATAGAACTGGCCCATGGAACCCTGGCTCTGGTAGCCGAGCTGGCAAGCTTTGAGATCGCCGTGTTTTTCATGGAGATACTTGCGGCTGCCGCATGGGTGCAGGGAAAGGTGAAACCTTCCGGGGAACTTTTGATCTTGGCGGCGTCAGGTTTTCTGATGAACATTTTATTTATCGCGGGACTTCTGTCAGTATTATTTTCTTATAAACTAAAAGAGCGCATTCTGCGTATCCTGCATCGTCTGATTGAACGCCTCCCTGGCGGAAATAAAAAGAAATGGGAAGATAAGCTTGACGGGGCGTTCCGTGACTTTCAGACCTGCGCCGGTCTGATCCGCAGAGAACCGAAGGTTATGGGCAGGGTGCTTGCAGTCAGTATATGTCAGGTGATCTGCTGGTTCAGTGTTCCTTATATGGTATATCTGGCTATGGGCGAATATGGGACAGGATATGCACAGATATATCTGTTACAGACGGTCCTGTATATGACGGCGGCGCTGCTGCCTTTCCCGGGAGCTGCGGGGATCAGCGAATATGCGTTTGTGAAGCTCTTTGCCGGTATCTACGCCGGACACCCTATCGCGGCGGTTACCCTGGTAAACCGGGGAATCAGCTTCTACGGTATGCTGCTGATCAGCGCGGTGATGATGATATGCCTGTGGAAATGCGGAAGTGATAAAAGGGGGTGTAGAAATATTGTTTCGTCCCCGTAACTTGTCGAAATCCGTCACAAATTGTCTGACAGAAATTCTTGAAAATAGCGCCGGATCATATTAAGATAAAACATACATAGAAGATATGTATGTTTTATCTTATTCTCAAAGAATATAATATTCTTTCTAAGATTCTATTAACATTTATCCATTATTTATCACAGAATGAGAAATCCATAATTTCATTGTTTATCACAGAATAAGAAATCTATAATTTTATTATTTATCACAGAATAAGAAATCCACAGTAATGAAAATCTATCAAAAAAGGAGGCTTAAGATGTCATTTAGTACGGTTTTATCTGCGGCTATCCAGGGTCTTCATGTCGAGATGGTCCATGTAGAGGCAGATGTCAGCAATGGTCTGCCAATGTTTCATATGGTAGGCTATCTTTCTTCGGAGGTGAGGGAGGCTTCGGAAAGAGTCAGAACCGCAATCCGCAATTCAGGAATACAGCTTCCTGTGAAGAAGATCATCGTCAATCTGGCTCCGGCAACAGTGCGCAAAAAAGGGGCGTCCTTCGATCTGCCCATCGCACTGGCAATCCTGGCATCCATGGGATTCTTTCCGGAGGAACAGATCAGAGACACGCTGGTTGTCGGGGAACTGGGACTGGACGGAAGTATTAAGGAGGTGGCGGGAGTTCTTCCTGTCGTAATGCAGGCAAAGGAGGAAGGGTACAGGAAGTGCATCCTCCCATCGAGGAACGTGCGGGAAGGAGCTCTGGTGGAAGGAATGGAGATACTGGGGGCGTCGCATCTTATGGAGGCCTGCCGGTATCTGAGCGGAGAATGTAAGAGCGGGACGGTATCAGGAGGGATGCAGAAAGAAGGGTGGCAAAAATCAGGAGAAGCGGCAGAGGACTACAGTGATATACAGGGTCAGGAGGCGGTAAAGCGGGCGGCGGAAGTGGCGGTGGCAGGAGGGCATAATCTGCTCCTGATAGGGCCGCCCGGAAGCGGGAAATCTATGATAGCGAAGAGAGTGCCGACGATCCTGCCGCCTCCCGTCCGGGAGGAAAGCATTGAGATCACGAAGATATACAGTGTCCTCGGGATGGTGGATAAGGAGCATCCATTGATAACAGGAAGACCCTTTCGAAGCGTCCACCATACGGTGACAAAGGCAGCCTTGATCGGGGGCGGCGCATTTCCGGCGCCGGGAGAGATTAGTTTGGCCCACGGGGGCGTCCTGTTTCTGGACGAGCTGGCAGAATTTCAGAAACCTGTCCTGGAGGTTTTAAGACAGCCGCTGGAGGAGCGGCAGATCCGGATCACAAGGAGTCAGGGAAACTTCGTATTCCCGGCGGATTTTATCTTAATCTGCGCCATGAACCCTTGTCCCTGCGGGAATTATCCGGACTTTAATAAATGTACATGCACGCCCTACCAGATACAGCAATACCTGGGGAAGATAAGCCAGCCGTTCTTAGACCGAATCGATATCTGCGTGGAGACTCCAAAGATTCGGTATGAGACGCTTACCGGAGAAAGGAGGCAGGAGAGTTCCGCGAAGATCCGGGACAGAGTGTGCAAAGCGAGAGATATACAGAAGGAAAGATATAAGGGGCGGAATATCCGGACGAATTCCATGTTGGGTGTGAACGAATTAAGGGAGTTCTGCAGTCTCGGAAGTGCGGAAGAGAGGTTGATGCGTCAGGCGTTTACATCTCTGGAACTTACGGCAAGGACATACCATAAGATCATAAAGACGGCCAGGACGATCGCCGATCTGGACGGCGGCGGGAGGATCAGGGAGCATCACCTGAAAGAGGCGATTGCCTACCGGACAATGGACAAGAAGTATTGGGGAAGATGACGGATTGAAGACGATGGATTGAAAATGTCGGATTGGATAACGGATTGAAGACGATGGATTGAAGATGACGGATTGGATAACGGATTGAAGATAATGGGTTGAAGATGACGGAAAGGACAGGGAAATATGGTGTATGAATACTGGCTTGCGGCGATGCAGGGAGTGTCGGCGAAGAAAAAAAGATTGTTAAGAGAAGAATATGGAGAGGGGAGAGCCGTATATTATATAGAAGAAATACAACTTAGATTTTTGGATTTTCTTGAGGACAGAGACGTAGAAGCAATTCTGCATGCCAGAAAGGATAAAGACATAGAGAAAGACTGGCAGCGGCTGGCGGAAAAGAATATCCGGTTTATCCCGTATTTCTCGAAGCAGTACCCGAACAGGCTGCAGCAGATAGACGACGCGCCGTACGCATTGTATGTAAAGGGGCGGCTCCCGGAGGAAGACCGTTTAAGCGCTGCCATCGTGGGGGCGAGAAAGTGCACGCCGTACGGGGAAGAGACGGCGCTTGAATATGGGGAATGCCTGGCACAGAATGGGATACAAGTCATAAGCGGAATGGCCAGAGGGATCGACGGCGCCGGCCAGAGGGGAGCATTAAACGGAGGAGGGACGACATATGGTATACTGGGAAACGGAGTAGATATCTGCTATCCCAGAGAGCATATCGGACTGTATATGGATATCCAGGTGTGTGGAGGACTGATATCAGAGCAGCCTCCCGGACGTCCTCCCCTTCCGGTATATTTTCCCTTAAGGAACCGGATCATCAGCGGTTTTTCCGATGTCATACTGGTAATGGAGGCAGGAGAACGGAGCGGATCTCTGATCACGGCGGACTTGGCGCTGGAGCAGGGAAAGGACGTCTATGCCCTTCCGGGGCCGGTGACAAGCCGGTTAAGCCAGGGGTGCCACCGATTAATCCGGCAGGGCGCGGGAATACTGATTTCACCGGAGGATCTTCTGGCGGAATTAAAAGTCCTCGGAGGTCCGGCAGTTCAAAAATCAGACAAAAATAAAAAAACGCTTGAAAATCACGAAAATGTGGTGTATAGTTGTTTCGGTTTCTTCCCAAAGGGGATTAGTCAGTTATTAGAAGAGACAGGATTCTGTGCGTCTGAGTTACTGCAAATTCTGACTTCTCTGGAATTAAAAGGCTATATCCGGGAAGTGTCGAAGAATTATTATAGTAAGACCCGCTGACAGGACTATGATCGAAGAAAAACTGCCGGGTATGTCAAAGACCCCGCTGCAGGCAACATTGCGTCAAACTTGCAGCGCTGCACAACGGCGGGATGAATGATAATATATTGGAGGAAGCAGAGATATGGCACGCTATCTTGTAATCGTGGAGTCACCTGCCAAGGTGAAGACGATCAAAAAGTTTTTAGGAAGTAATTATGTGGTGACCGCGTCCAACGGCCACGTAAGGGATCTGCCTAAGAGTCAGCTAGGAGTTGACGTAGAGCATGATTATGAGCCCAAATATATTACGATCCGCGGGAAAGGAGATATTCTTGCGGGGCTTCGCAAAGAAGTGAAGAAAGCGGATAAAGTATATCTCGCAACAGACCCTGACCGGGAGGGAGAAGCGATATCCTGGCATCTGAGTCAGGCGCTGAAACTCGAGGATAAGAAGACATACCGGATCAGCTTTAACGAGATCACGAAGAATGCAGTGAAGGCGTCGCTTAAGAATGCCAGAGAGATTGACATGGACCTGGTGGATGCCCAGCAGGCAAGACGGGTTCTGGACAGGGTGGTTGGGTACAGAATCAGCCCGCTTCTGTGGGCGAAGGTCAAGAGGGGCTTAAGCGCCGGACGGGTCCAGTCTGTGGCTCTTCGGATTATCGCTGACCGGGAAGACGAGATCAATGCATTTATTCCGGAGGAGTATTGGACTCTGGATGTGGAGCTGAAGGTAGAGGGGGAGAAGAAGCCTCATCCGTCCCGTAAAACTTGGCCGTCAGAGGCTTCTTCTCCCCCTCTACCTTC
>CANODD010000142.1 GCA_947564705.1 uncultured Dorea sp.
GTCTGCAATATCACATTCCTTTATATTTCCATAATGCATATCTCTCACCTACAAGTGAAGTACTCTGTCCTTAATCTCCTGTGTACGTCCCTGATTCCAGAACTGAGTACCAATATATCCGCAAGTCCTTCTCGCCACAAACATCTTATCCTGATCCGGATTGCCGCAGTTCGGGCACTCCCAGATAAGCTTACCGCTCTCGTCCTCCTTGATCAGAATCTCTCCGTCGTATCCGCAGCATTCACAGTAATCGCTCTTTGTATTCAGCTCCGCATACATGATATTATCATAGATAAACTGCATCACAGATAATACCGCCGGTATATTATTCTGCATATTCGGCACTTCGATATAACTGATGGCGCCTCCCGGAGACAGCTTCTGGAAGTCCGCCTCGAACTCTAACTTCTTGAAAGCATTAATCTCCTCAGACACATGCACATGATAACTGTTGGTAATATAATTCTTATCTGTCACACCTTCAATAATGCCAAAACGCTTCTGCAGACACTTCGCAAACTTGTAGGTCGTAGATTCCATCGGAGTTCCGTATACGGAGTAGCTGATGTGCTCCGCCTCTCTCCACTCCTTACACTTATCATTCAGTCTCTGCATCACCGCAAGGGCGAAGGGCCTTGCCTCCGGATCGGTATGGGACTTTCCAAGCATCCTCATACACATCTCATACAGCCCCGCATATCCCAGAGAGATCGTGGAATAACCGTCATATAAAAGCTTATCGATCACTTCGCCCTTCTTCAGACGGGCGAGAGCTCCGTACTGCCATAAAATCGGCGCCACATCAGATACGGTTCCCAGCAGACGTTCATGCCTGCAGCGCAAGCCTCTGTGACATAACTCCAGACGCTCATCCAGGATCTCCCAGAATCTGTCCATATCTCCTTCCGAAGAACACGCCACGTCCACCAGGTTGATGGTTACGACTCCCTGGTTGAATCTCCCGTAGAACTTATGGCGTCCGTTCTCGTTCATCTGGGAATCCTCCACCGTCAGGAAGGAACGGCATCCCATGCAGGGATAGACCTCACCCTTCTTCAGTTCCTTCATGATCTTCGCCGAGATATAGTCCGGAACCATCCTCTTCGCCGTACACTGAGCCGCAAGCTCCGTAAGATGCCAGTACTTAGTGCCTTCTCTGACGTTATCCTCATCCAGCACATAGATCAGCTTCGGGAATGCCGGCGTAATCCATACGCCTTTTTCGTTCTTTACTCCCTGCATCCTCTGTACCAGTACTTCTTCTATGATCAGCGCCAGATCTTCCCTCAACTGCCCTTCTTCGACTTCGTCCAGATACATAAATATCGTCACGAACGGCGCCTGCCCGTTACAGGTCATCAGCGTGATCAACTGATACTGGATTGTCTGGATTCCGCTCTTTACCTCGTCTCTTAAACGGCGTTCCGTTATCCTGTCGATAATATCCGCGTCAAGGCTCTCTTTGCATTCTCTGCGCTCTTCAACCACGCTCTTGCGCAGTTTCTTCCTGCTGATATCTACAAAGGGCGCCAGATGTGCCAATGTAAAGGACTGCCCTCCATACTGATTACTCGCCACCTGAGCGACAATCTGAGTCGTCACATTGCAGGCCGTGAAGAAACTATGGGGCTTCTCGATCAGCGTCTCGCTGATCACCGTCCCGTTCTGCAGCATGTCCTCCAGATTAATCAGATCACAATTGTGCTCTTTCTGGGCAAAGTAATCAGAATCATGGAAATGAATAATTCCCTCCTCGTGGGCATTCACAATCTCCGTCGGAAGCAGCACCCGCTTCGACAGATCCTTGCTGACTTCCCCTGCCATATAATCCCGCTGCGTCGAGTTAATCACCGGATTTTTGTTCGAATTCTCCTGTGTAACCTCTTCGTTGATATTCTCAATCAATGAGAGAATCCCGTTATCCGTCGTATTTGACTTACGTTTCAGTTCTCTCTTATAACGATAGCGTACATATTTCTGCGCAACCTCATATCCGCGCATCTCCATGATACCACGTTCCACCATATCCTGGATGTCTTCCACGTTCACCGCATGTATGGATTCTCTGATCTGATCTGCAATCTTATCCGCAACAGCAACAATCTGGAACTCATTCATCTGATGAATATTATCCACTTCGCAATTCGCGGCCTTGACCGCATTAACAATCTTAGACAGATCAAAGATCACTTCTTCCCCGTTCCTCTTAATTACTTTTGTTTTGACCTCTGGTCCCATTATAATTCCTCGCTTTCACATACACAAAATATTGATGACTCCACTACCTTCCACACAATATATAGCGTCAGCTATTATAATACACCAATCCGCATAGAAAGTGAAGAGAAAATTGATGAAAAAATTTACCAAATATATTCCCTTTTCTGGTCTCGGATTTCTCCATTTCCGACAGCAGAAATTTGTCCTTACTATATTGACACGCCCGGTATGCTTACGTTTCCGGGCTATCCGGCTTCCGGGCGCTCCGATCCTGTCCGGCGCGGGACGCCGGTCACAGAAGTCCCACAATATGAAACGCCTTTTGCAAACCGTCTTCCTTAATCGAAGCCGTAACATGCCTCGCCGCTATCTTCGCTTCCTTCGTTCCGTTCCCCATCGCAATCCCGAATCCGGCGAACGCAATCAAGCTGACATCTTTTTCACTGCACCCTATCGCTATCATATCTTTTTTCTTCTTCTCCCCGGCTTTCAGGATCTGGTATGCTCCTTCCGCTTTCGTAATATAATTCGGAGTCACTTCGCCGACCCATTTCCCATTACATGGAATACCAAGTCCCGCGACATGAAATGAATATCCCCACTTGGATACGATATCATGCCTGGATAATTTATCACTAAATATAACCAGCTTCTGAACCTCCGGTACATCCAGTAAAGTCCTCACCCTGACCGGCATCGTAACCTCATCCTCCCGGATATGCAGATATCTCCAAAACTCCCTGCTGATTCTCTGGTATGCCTCCCAATCGCTCTCCAGTATATAACTCTTTTTATTACTCTCCATCTCTACTACACAACCGTACTCCATAAGGTCGCGCATGAACTCTATATATGCCAGTTGTGTAAAGTACCGGTAGCCTATGCGCTCGCCTTTGTATTCTACATACCCTCCGGAACCGGCAACCACCCCGTCAAATCCAATATCCAGTATCTCATTTCCTATACGGAAATACGCACGTCCTGTATTCAGCACTACCTCATGCCCGTTCTGCCTTGCTTTCTTGATCGCCTCTACTCCGGATACGGGAATCGTTCCGTCAAAGTCTCGAATCGTTCCGTCAATGTTCAGAAATATAACCTTCCCCATCAGTGTTCCCTTCCTTATGTTCAAACATGTATCCTGCCACTCCTATGTTACCACAAATGAAAGGGATGTTTCATTACTTTTTTATAAAAAATGGTAATAAAAAAAGAATGTGCCCCGGCATATTCTCGCGCCGAGCGCGGTCGCCCTGCGACATACTTCTGCTTCGCGCGAGTGCGCATCCTCCCGGAGGGTTTTATGATACAGGGAACGAAGTTTCCTGTATCATAAAAACGGCAATTATTTGCCATAATACAAATACTGCCGTTATCACCTGCCTCTATTCATTTTGATCTTCTTCGACTTCCTTCAATTTCAAAATATCCGCAACGTCACATTGCAGACAATTACAGATCTTAGCCAGTGTATGAAGATCTACACGCCCTACTTTATTCTTACAATAATTATTCAACTGTGTGCGCTGTAGCTTGCATTCATAGCAGAGAAATCTCTTGCTGACGCCTTTTTCTGCCAGGACGCGCTCCAGCTCAATTACAATTTTTCTCATAATTCAACACCACACGTTCTCTTTTGAGTAAGTATACCCACATTTTTATTGAAAAAACAGATGTATTAACTTACACTGTAAGAAGATGCACCGTTTCGTTTTGACACACAAAAAGGAGGAAACTGAATATGAAAAAAAGAAACCTGTTGCTCGCTCTCATCCTGATCCTGCTGTCTGCTCTTTGTATGGAGGAATACCGGCCATACGAAGTCCTTCACTCCACTGTACTGTCTTCTCCCAACCTTACAGAACACAAAATAACCCTGATCGTACACAGCATACTCCCCATCGACCATGAACGGCTGGCAAAGGAGATCTCGGAAGAATACCTGCAGATGAACAGCGGGCAGCCCAATCCTTATTTTGAACTGAAACTCTATCGGACAAGACTCCACTATCGGTTTGACGTCCTCTATGATACCCTCCTGTGCGACGGTGAAGGACGGCTTGTACCGGAAATTATCCTTGGAAAATTTTTTTAATATACTTGCAAAATCCGGAGGATATTGTATGATCAAGTATAGTAAATCTATTGTAATGATGAAAGGAAAACCCCTATGCAGCAGTTACAGCCATCCACATTAAAAGAAACAGGCCCCCACGGCACAGAGTCTTTTCCCTGCGCTTTCTATCAGACTTTTTCCTGTGGGAAAGGGTATCTTGTAAAACACCACTGGCACGACGAGGTTGAAATTCTGTATTTTTCCGGCGGCGGATTCCGCCTTGAGATCAATATGGACTCTTTTCCGGTCCGGTCGGAATCCCTGTATTTCATCAATCCGGGGGAACTGCATAGTATCTTTACCGAAAACGACGGTCATTCCGGTGAAGACGCTGTCGTATTTTCCCTGGATATCCTAAGTTCTGACTCTTATGACGCGGCACAGATACGGCTCATTCAGCCCATTCAGAACGGCAATCTGCTATTCCCCCGCTGTCTCCTGCCGGGTCACCCTGCTTTCATCCCTGTACGCGACGCGTTCTTAGAGACCGTCCGTTCCTTCGGACATACGCCGGATGATAAAAACGCGCTTCTGGACAGCAGCGCCGTCACGGATGATATGACGCGGCAGTTATTTATCAAATCCTCTTTGCTCCGCATCCTCGCCGTCCTGTCACGTTACCGGCTCTTCACCCCCACAAAGAAGGATCTTGACAAACGTGTGGAAGGAATTAAAACGGTTCTTACTTATATAAAGAAGAACTACAAAGAGAAGATATATATTCACGACCTGGCAGAACAATTACATATGAATGAACAGTATTTCTGCCGCTTTTTCAAGAGGTCCATCGGACGTTCTCCCATGGAATATGTCAATGAATACCGTATCAAGCAGGCCATGCATCTGCTTGATAACACCTCCTGGCCTGTGACAGAAGTCTGCCTGGAATGCGGCTATAATAATCTGGGGAATTTTCTCCGCGCTTTTAAAAAATATACGGATACTACTCCGTTAAAGTACCGCGGCCGGAATCGGCTGCGGTAATCATAAACCTCAGGCGCAGGAAGTCAAAATTTCGTAATTTTCAATCAGATAATCATAAGACAATTCCCCCATCCTCCTTTATAATAAAGCTATAAATTATATTCCACGGTTTCGATCGGTCAATCTGTGGAATTACAAAGCAGCGGAGGTACTATTATGACGAAAAAATGGTGGCACGATAAAGTCGCATATCAGATCTATCCTAAGAGTTTCTATGATTCCAACGGAGACGGAATCGGTGATATTCCCGGGATCATCAGTAAACTTGACTACCTGCAGGACCTGGGCATAGACATCATCTGGCTCTCCCCCTGTTATCCTTCCCCCCTTGCCGACGAAGGATATGATATATCCGATTACTATGACATCGACCCGCGTTTCGGCACAATGGCAGATATGGATCGGTTAATCGAAGAGACTAAAAAAAGGAACATGTATATCCTGATGGACCTGGTTGTAAATCATTGCTCCGATGAACATGAGTGGTTCCGGAAAGCCTGCGAGGACCCGGACGGAAAATATGGGAATTTCTTCTATCTTAGAGATAAGAAGGAGGGCGAACTTCCCACCAACTGGCGTTCTTACTTCGGCGGTCCCGTATGGGAGGACCTCCCGGGAACAGACAAACAGTATCTGCACGTCTTCCACAAGAAGCAGCCGGATCTCAATTGGGAGAATCCTGAACTGCGGGAGGAAGTGTATAAAAATATCAACTGGTGGCTTGATAAAGGGCTGGGCGGTTTTCGTATCGACGCGATTATCAATATCAAGAAAGCCTCTCCTTTCCGAAACTATGAACCGGACCGTCCCGACGGACTGTGCAGTATCCAGTTCATGTTAAGAGAAGCCCGCGGCATCGGAGAATTTCTTGGTGAGATGAGAGACCGTACCTTCAAAAATTACGACGCATTTTCGGTCGGAGAGGTATTTAACGAGAAGCCGGAAGAAATCCCTGATTTCATCGGTGAGAACGGATATTTCTCCAGTATGTTTGATTTTAATGAAACCATATTTGGGACCAGTGAAAAGGGCTGGTACGACGCCGCCCCTGTCACACCGGATGACTATAAGAGGTGCTGCTTTGAATCCCAGGCTAAGATCGAGGATATCGGTTTTCTCTCTAATATTATTGAGAATCACGACGAACCCCGGGGCGTCAGCCGCTATATCCCGGAGGGAGAATGCAGTCCGCAGAGCAAGAAACTGCTTGCGGCCATGAATTTCATGCTGCGCGGGCTTCCCTTCATCTACCAGGGACAAGAATTAGGCATGGAAAATGTCCCCTTCTCTTCCATCGACGAAATAGACGATATCTCTACCTTAGACGAGTATCAGGTAGCGCTGAATGCCGGCCTGTCTCCGGAAGACGCACTGGCGGCCGTATCCAGATTCAGCCGTGACAATGCCCGCACACCGATGCAGTGGTCCGGGAAAGAAAATGCCGGCTTCACCGCAGGAACTCCCTGGCTTAAGGTGAATCCGAATTATACATCCATCAACGCCGCTGATCAACTGGACGATCCTGATTCTGTGAGAAGCTTCTATAAGAAACTGATCGCCCTGCGAAAGGACCCGGAATATAAGGAGACGGTTGTATACGGCGCGTTCGAGCCGTATCTCGAGGATCAGCACAACCTGATGGCTTATTACCGCAAAGGAGAAAAGACCCTGCTGGTAATCGGTAATTACCAGACGGCAGAACAGGATGCCGTACTCCCCCGCGAATATAAGAAGGTGCTGCTGAATAATTACCCGGAACTTATCCAGGACGGAACTACACTGAAAC
>CANODD010000143.1 GCA_947564705.1 uncultured Dorea sp.
ACTGCGGACGGACCTACCCGATGGAGTATATCAGGGATTCGGACAGGGTTCCGCTCTGTGAACACTGCAAGACCCCGGTAAGACCAAGAGTATGCCTGTTTGGAGAGATGGTAGACAACAGTGTGATCACCAGGGCGGCAGAGGAGATTCAGAGAGCCGATGTTTTGTTAGTGCTTGGAACGAACATGAAGTCTTATCTGTGCAGCCAGCTTACGGATTATTATGAAGGAAAGAAGCTGATACTGGTAAACGAGACGCCTCATTATTCGGATCGTTATGCAGATATCGTGATCCATGAGAGGGTTGATGATTGGATAGAGAAAATACAAAGAGAATTAGGAGATTGGAGACATGAGTAAAGTAAGAACAAGATTTGCACCAAGCCCCACCGGCCGGATGCATGTAGGGAATCTAAGGACGGCGCTGTACGCGTATCTGATCGCAAAGCATGAGAACGGGGATTTCATGCTTCGGATAGAGGATACGGATCAGGAACGTTTTGTAGAAGGCGCCCTGGATATCATCTATCATACGCTGGAAGAGACAGGATTGGTTCATGACGAAGGACCCGACAAGGATGGGGGAGTCGGGCCCTACGTGCAGAGCGAGCGTAATGCGTCCGGTCTGTACCTTAAGTATGCGAAGCAGCTGATCGACCAGGGGGACGCTTACTATTGCTTCTGCGATAAAGAAAGGCTTGCGTCTCTTAAGAGCAGCGTGTCCGAGGAGGGAGGTACGGAGATCGTAGTCTATGACAAGCACTGCCTGGGGCTTAGTAAAGAGGAAGTGGAGGCGAACCTGGCGGCAGGAAAGCCGTATGTCATCCGGTTTAATATGCCGGCGGAAGGGACGACGACCTTCAAGGACGATATCTACGGAGATATCACCGTGCCCAATGAAGAGCTGGAAGACCTGATACTGATCAAATCGGACGGGTATCCGACGTATAATTTTGCCAATGTCATCGACGATCATCTTATGGGAATCACACATGTGGTCCGGGGCAATGAATATCTGTCCTCCGCGCCGAAGTATAACAGAATATATGAGGCTTTCGGGTGGGAGATACCGACGTATGTCCACTGTCCGCTGATCACCGACGAGAACCATAAGAAGCTTAGTAAACGCTGCGGCCATTCTTCTTATGAGGACCTGATCGAGCAGGGGTTCCTGACGGAAGCGGTTGTGAATTATGTAGCTTTGCTTGGGTGGTGCCCGGAAGGAAATCAGGAAATCTTCTCTCTGGAAGAGCTGGTGCGGGAGTTTGACTACCGCCATATGAGTAAATCCCCGGCGGTCTTTGATATCGTAAAGCTTAAGTGGATGAACGGAGAATATTTTAAAGCCATGGACGAGGAGCGTTTCTATCGTATGGCGGAAGCGTATATCAGGGAGACTGTGACGAAGGATTATGATCTGAGAAAGATCGCGGCTCTTGTAAGGACTCGGATAGAGGTATTCCCGGATATCAGAGAGCAGATTGATTTCTTCGAGGAGCTGCCGGAATATGGTACTTCGATGTACTGTCATAAGAAGATGAAGACGAATGAAGAGAAGTCGCTGAATGTATTAGAAGAGGTGCTGCCTTTGTTGGAAGCGCAGGAGGATTTCAGCAATGACGCATTATTTACCGTCTTAAAGGCTTATGTGGATGACAAGGGATATAAGACAGGGTTCGTTATGTGGCCGGTCAGGACCGCCGTGTCCGGGAAACAGAATACTCCGGGCGGCGCGACGGAGATCATGGAGATTCTTGGCAAAGAGGAATCTCTTAAGAGAATCAGAAAAGGAATAGAGATGTTAAAGAGATAAGGGGAATCTATGAGTCTGAATCAAGCTCAGTTAAGGGCGGTCGCCCACAAGGAGGGACCATGTATGGTTCTCGCCGGTCCCGGTTCAGGGAAGACTCTTACCATAGCAAAGAGAATAGAATATCTGATTACAGAGTATAAGGTAAGGCCAGAAGAGATTCTGGTCATTACCTTTACGAAATATGCCGCGGCGGAGATGAGGGAGCGGTTCCGGAAAGTCATGGAAAGGCCCGGAATACCGGTAACCTTCGGAACCTTTCACGGAATCTATTATGGGATTCTGAAGTGGGCGTATAAACTGGATTCAGGCAATCTGCTGTCTGAGGGTGAGAAGTTTGAACTGCTTCGCCGGATAACGGCGCGGATGGACTGGGAAGAAGTTGAGAATGCCAAAGAAGAGAAGGATTTTCTTCAGGAACTGGCTGTTGAGATAGGAAATGTAAAGAATAATTGTTATGAGATTGGTACATACGAATCGCTGCGTTACGGAGCGGCCCGGTTCCGGGAGCTGTATCTGGCATATGAGGAGGAGAAGCAGAGGCTTCGCAAGATCGACTTTGAAGATATGATTCTTGACTGCCGGAGGCTGTTTCTTCAAAGACCGGATATACTGAAGAAGTGGCAGGAGAGGTTCTGTTATATTCTGGTGGATGAGTTCCAGGATGTGAACCAGGCTCAGTATGATGTGGTGCGTATGCTGGCGGCGCCGGAAGATAATCTGTTTGTGGTAGGAGACGACGATCAGTCTGTCTATGGATTCCGGGGCGCGAAGCCGGGAATTATGATGGAGTTCAGGAAAGACTATAAAGACGCAAAGGAGATCCTGCTGGATGTGAATTATCGTTCGGCGGCTCATGTGGTAAACGGCGCACTGAGGGTCATCTCCAATAATCAGGAACGGTTCGAGAAGAAGATCACCGCCCGGAAGGGGAAAGGCGAGACGATTCATATACAGGAAGTAAAGGACCCGGTGGAGGAGGGGGAGTATGTTCTTGAAAAGATCCGGGAATACTGCGGGAAAGGGGTTCCTTATGAAGAGATGGCGGTATTATACCGGACAAGCCTGGACGCAAGGACTTTGGCAGAAGCATTGGCGGAGCATCAGATTCCCTTCGAGATCAAGGAGAAGCCGGGGAATCTGTACGATCATTTCATCGGGACAGATATAATGAGTTACCTTCATCTGGCGCAGGGGGATTGTGAACGTAAGTACTTCCTTCAGGTTGCGAACAGGCCGAAGCGTTATATCAGCCGTGAAAGTATGGAAGGAAGCAGGGTATCTTATGAATCATTGCGCAATTTCTATTGTGACAAGGGATGGATGATGGACCGGATCGACCAGTTGGAATGGGATATGAAGATGATAAAAGATAAGACGCCTTTTGCTGCGATCCAGTATATCCGGAAGGGAATCGGATATGATGAGTTCCTGAAGGAGTATGCGGCTTACCGGAGAATGCCAAAGGAGGAGCTCCTGGCGGTATTGGATGAGCTCCAGCAGAATTCCAGGGCATATCAGACGATCGGCGAATGGTTTGCCCATGTCAGGCACTATAAAGAGATCATGGATGAGAAGAATGCAGGAACCGGAGCCGGATCAGCAGACAAGAAAGGCGTATCGCTTCTGACTATGCACGGCGCGAAAGGGCTGGAGTACGAAGTGGTATTCATCATAGAAGGAAATGAGGGGAGCATTCCTTACAGGAAAGCATGCAGGAAAGAAGAGTTAGAAGAAGAACGCAGACTGTTCTACGTTGCGATGACGAGAGCGAAGGAAAAGCTGATCATCAGCTATGTGAAAGAGAAAAACGGAAAAGACTTAAGTCCTTCCCGTTTTATTGAAGAGCTATTCGTCAGGTAATTCGTCGAATTCCTGCGTGTCCATCCATTCATCGAAGGCGTCTGCGGCAATCTCATATTCTTCATCGTCTTCAATGTTTTCAAGTTCAGGCTCTCCGTCTGCCGTTTCGATGTAGCGGTAGAGATATACGTCGCCGTCCTCCGTGTTCCCGTCTTCATTAAGAGGGAGCAGGGCGATGTATTCCTTCTCGGCAGCCTCGAATAAAGTCAGGATCGCACATGTAACGACTTCGTCGTTTTCAAGGGTCAATTCTACTGTCATGTATTCATCCATGGTATCGGCCTCCTTTCTGGATACTTTTACTCTATCAAAGGACCGTACAAAATGCAAGAAGGTTTTTACATAGGGTAGTCAAATGATGAAAAATGTTGTAGAATAAGTGTAAAAATGTGAATTGTTATTGACAGGGTGCAGGGAGGAAGATACATATGAGGAGAAGAATGTTATGGGCATTGGTAGTGATGCTTGTATGCATTTTTATAGCGGCGTGCAAAAAGAATGTAGGGACGCCGGAAGATAATGCGGTTACAGAGGAATCCGAAGACGAGCCTTTGGAGGAAGAGGATACCTATGTATTCGGGTTCATGGGGATCGATATGGAGAATCCGTATTTTATTACCTTGGAATCGGCGATCAGGGAGCAAGTGGAGAAAGAAGGGTATACGCTGCTCACGAAAGATCCGCAGTCAGATCCGGAGCTTCAGAAAGCGCAGATCCAGGAACTGATTGACGAGGGAATCGACGCGATATTCTTATGCCCGGTGGACTGGGAGGAGGTCACGGAATCTCTGGAAGCGCTGAAGGAAGCGGATGTTAAGATCATTAATGTGGATACGCAGGTAAAGGAGATGGATTACGTAGATGCATACATAGGTTCTGATAACCACGAGGCCGGATATATCTGCGGAGAGGATCTGCTTGTAAGATGTCCGGAGGGAGGCAGGATCGCAATTCTGGAATGCCCTACCCAGAACTCTATCAATGAACGTATTACGGGATTTGAAGAGGCAATAGCCGGAGCCGAGAAGGGATTCGAGGTTGTGGCAAGGGCGGATACGAACGGAGAGTTCGAGAAGGCTTTGGAAGCAGCGAAAACAATTGTTCAGGAGCATCCTAATATAGTGGCAATTATGTGCGGGAACGATCAGTTGGCGGTTGCCGCGAAGACAGCGGTAAATCTTGCGGATCTTAAGGAGGTGATCATCTACGGTGTGGACGGTTCGCCGGATATAAAGAAGGAGCTTAAGAAAGCGGACGGACAGATCGCAGGGACCGCCGCGCAGTCTCCCATTGGTCTTGGGAAGACTGCGGCAAAGGTTGCGATGGATATCTTAGAGAATAAAGAGTTTGAACGAGAGACATACGAAGAGGTATTTATGATCGATCAGAGTAACGTTGATATGTATGGAGTAGATGGATGGCAGTAAGGAACTGGAGGGAAATAACCTAATACAAGTTTCCATACAGTTTCTAAACGGACGGCTGTAGTCAGCAGGAAGGATTAGGCATGAAGGAGATACAGGGGAGGCCCTTACCGTTAGGAACTACTATGATAGGAAATACAGTGAATTTTTCTGTGGCTGTTCCACAGGAGAAGGAGTGTCAGTTATTATTGTATCGTGTTGGCAGGAAGAAGCCTTGCGCCATATACGAGATGAATAAGGAAATCGGGGAAGTCCGTTATCTTGCGTTGGAAGATATAGAAGTGTCAAAGTATGAATATAACTACCGGATCGATGGACAGGTTGTTGTGGACCCTTATGTGAAAATGATAGCGGGCCGTGAAAGTTGGGGAAAAAAGCGGGATGTCAGTAAGCATGAAGTCCGGGGAGTGCTCTACAATGAACCCTACGACTGGGAGGGCGACATGCCTTTATGTCTGCCCTATGACGCAGTTGTTGCGTATAGTCTGCATGTCAGAGGTTTTACGAGGCATGTATCATCTAAGGTAGAGAACCGGGGGACATTTCGCGGGGTGATTGAGAAGCTCCCTTATCTGAAGGAGCTGGGAATTAATCAGATTCAGTGCATGCCGGTATATGATTTTGAGGAATGTCAGCGGTATCGGAATTACTGGGGATATGGGAGCGCTTATTGGTTTGCGCCGAAAGGCTCCTATGCCGCTTCGAAGGATGCGGTGAGGGAATTAAGAGATATGGTGAAAGCATGTCACAGGGCAGGGATAGAGGTTGTGCTGGAGATGCCGTTCAATGAGGATATATCGAAGCAGACGATGGAAGAGTGCCTGCGGTATTATATGATAGAGTTTCACATAGACGGGTTCATTCTGAATCCGCAGGTGGCGCCTATGGCTGCCATATATGCAGACCCTATCTTGAAGAAGACGAAGATCTTGGTTCACCGTATTGATTTTCAGACGGTGATGCGCCGTTTCCTGAAAGGAGACGAGGGAATGGTGACGGGAGTGATGTATTGGCTTCGCCGTCATTCCGAGAACGACGGGGCCCTCAATTGCATCACGGGACAGAACGGCTTCACGATGTTTGACCTGGTATCTTACGACAGGAAGCATAACGAGGAGAACGGGGAGAATAATCAGGATGGTCCGGAATATAATTATAGCTGGAACTGCGGAGCGGAAGGACCGACAAGAAAGAAAGCGGTGGTAAGACTTCGCAACAATCAGATGAAGAATGCATTCTTTCTTTTGCTGCTGGCACAGGGAACGCCTTGTATCTTGTCCGGCGATGAATTTGCGAATACGCAGAAGGGAAATAATAACGTATACTGTCAGGATAACCCGACGGCGTGGATAGACTGGCAGAGGATGGAGCAATGCAGAGAACTCCATGATTTTGTGAAGAAGCTGATAGAGATCAGGAAAAAGTACCGGGTGTTTTGCCCTAAGGAGGAGATGCTCGGTATTGACCAGGTGAGCTGCGGAGTACCGGACGTATCCTATCATGGGGAGAACGCATGGCGTGTGCCGTCAGAAGTATACAGCCGTCAGTTGGGGGTCTATTACAGCGGCGCCGCCGTAGGCGGAGAAGATTGTTTTGTAGCGTATAACATGCACTGGATACCGCATTCTTTTGCATTGCCGGCGCTGACGAAGGGGAAGCAGTGGTATAAGATTGCGTCTACGGAAGAAGGAATCCTGGAAGCGCCCGAGCTTCTGAAGGATCAGAGGATGGTAGTATTAAAAGAGAGAACGATCATGGTCATCGTAGGTGGAAGAGAACATGGAACAGGCAAAAAAGAAGAGAATAGGTCTGACGTCATATCAGTTGAAATGGATCGCGATCATCACGATGTTGATTGATCATGTCGGCGCTGTATTCTTTCCGGGAGAATGGACGTTTCGGTATATAGGAAGACTGGCGTTTCCGATCTTTTGTTTCCTTTTGGTGGAAGGCGTCCATTATACGCATGATATCCG
>CANODD010000144.1 GCA_947564705.1 uncultured Dorea sp.
CAGGATGCCGGATAACGTCCGGTGGAGGTGACTCCAAGGAAAGTGCAACAGAAATGAACCGCCATGAAAATGGTAAGGGTGGAAGGGCAGTGTAAGAGACTACCGCCTTGCTGGTAACAGCAGGGGCACATGTAAACCCCATCCGAAGCAAGACCGGATAAAGACAATGTGGCGGCCCGTCACGTCTTAGGTAGGTCGCTTGAGTCCGCCGGCGACGGCGGACCTAGATAGATGATTATCCAATGACATAACCCGGCTTATCGTCTTGCTGGCATAAGAAGAAAGAAGCCCTTCCTCTGAACGAATACTCTTAGAGGAAGGGCTTCTTTGTGCTATACTGGTATAATCTGCGCAGGCAGAATTATTTCAGATTACCATGATATTTCTCTTCGCAGTATTTACAGCGATAGATCTCTTTCTCGGGATCTGTCAGTACGAATACGTGTTCCAATCCCTGCTCAATGGATGTAATGCATCTTGGGTTCTTGCAGCGGATGATATTCGTAATCTGCTTCGGAAGCTGAAGACGTGCTTTATCAACAATCTGCGAGTCCTTGATGATATTGATCGTGATGTTATGGTCGATGAATCCCAGAACGTCCAGATCAATAAAATCAATCGGACATTCAATCTTCATAATGTCTTTTTTTCCCATCTTATTGCTTCTGGCGTTCTTTATAATAGCCACGCAGCAGTCTAATTTGTCCAGATGAAGATATTTGTAGATATCCATGCTGCGTCCGGCCTGGATATGATCTAATACAAAACCCTCTTCGATATTTCCGACATTCAGAGTATTTTTTACCATAATGTATTCCCCCTTATACTTCGATTTCCAACAGTGTCAGAATCAGCGCCATCCGGATATAGACTCCGTATTTTGTCTGTTTGAAATAGGCGGCTCTCGGATCGGAATCTACTTCAACAGATATCTCATTGACGCGGGGCAGCGGATGGAGGACATACATATCTTTCGGAGCCATTGCCATCTTTTTGGAGTCCAGTATGTAGAAATCTTTCATCCGTACATAATCTTCTTCATTGAAGAAACGTTCTTTCTGTACGCGTGTCATGTAGAGGAGATCCAGGTTAGGAAGCGCGTTTTCAAGGCGTACGACTTCTTCGTATGGGATATTCCCCTTATCCAATACGTCGGAGCGGATGTAGCCTGGAAGTCTTAATTCTTCCGGAGAGATCAGGACGAAACGAATCCCCGGATATCTGACTAATGCATGGATCAGAGAGTGGACGGTCCGTCCAAACTTCAGATCTCCGCACAGGCCGATAGTCATATTGTTTAAGCGTCCTTTCAGATTCCGGATTGTCAGCATATCTGTCAGTGTCTGGGTCGGATGCTGATGTCCGCCGTCACCGGCATTGATGACCGGAATAGAAGAGTGCTGGCACGCAACCATAGGAGCGCCCTCTTTGGGATGGCGCATGGCACAGATATCTGCATAGCAGGAAACGGTGCGGATGGTGTCTGATACGCTCTCGCCTTTGGCGGCGGAACTGGATTCGGCGGAAGAGAAACCAAGGACGCTGCCCCCAAGATTCAGCATAGCGGCTTCATGGCTCAGCCTTGTCCGTGTACTTGGTTCATAGAAAAGTGTTGCAAGTTTCTTGCCCTCGCATGCATGCGCGTACTTGGCAGGGTTGGCTTCGATATCGACAGCCAGATCCATCAACCGATCCAATTCCTCTACAGAAAAATCGAGAGGGCTCATTAAATGTCTCATAAAAACCTCCTTATGATGTAAATGTGTTTAAAGATATATGTAAATCATCAACGGATCTGCCTTAAGTATCCATATACAAGGCAGGGTACTTAAGGCGTATCCGGAATGATATCGGTAATGAGTGATAATTCTTTACAGAATCATCATGAGTCCAATATACAGGCAGGAATATCTGTTTGGCTTGTTATCCGCGAGAATAATGATTCCAAGATAAGCGCCCGTTTGGTTCGCAGTCCGCAGGAACAGTGATTTTGAAAAAATATATATGAATAAGATAAAGGGATATGTTCACGAATAAATGAATGAATAAGAATACAAGAATTTTCAGCAGGGATAAAAGGAAGTATGGAAAAAAGAAAAGAAAAAATAAAAAGGTGTATCGTCATGTGTCCTCCTCCTTTGAAAATCTTTCATATATCATATAACAAATATGAAAGATTTTCAATGTCTGTTGAGGATTTTTTCAAATAATAATCCGGCGCCGAACCAGAGAGGCGCATAATCCAGGCGGATCAGGCCGTTGATGTTAAGCGGGGCTTCGCTGTAATCCCAGGGGCAGGCTTCGAATTTCTTCAGGAATGAGCCGGTTATATATTCGCCGCAGAAGATGCAGCAGGTATATACGCCTCCACGCAGTAACAGGTTCTTTCCTTTGAGCAGTCTGCATAAGGGCGACAGGAAACTTGCCATGCCATAGATGGGGAACATCCAGATAGAAGTATTGCCGGTGAGTTTCGGATTCTCGTCGTGGAGAGAATGCAGTCCTGTAAAGAGGATCTCCATACACCATCCGGTGGTTCCGCAGGTCAAAAAATTATGCTTCATATGGATAAGTATGTCAAAGAAAGGTAGATTTTATACAGAAAATATATTATAATGCGTTCTGTGTACGAGTTCAGGTGCGCCGGGAGGAGAGAGATACATGGCAGAGATAGAAGAGTTAAGAGAACAACTGGATGAGGTGGACCGTAAGATCGCAGATTTATTCGAACAGAGAATGCAGATAGGCAGGGAATTGGGAGCATGTAAGCTTCAAAGCGGTATCAAGATGATAGACCGCCAGCGAGAACGGGATAAGCTTGCGGATATGGCAGGCCGGGCTTCGACGGAATTCAATAAGAAAGGTATCCGGGAGCTTTTTGAGCAGATGATGTCCATGAACCGCAAGGTACATTATCAGCAGATGGTAGAGGCCGGAGCGCTTGGGCGCCTCCCCTTTATCGGAGTAGATTCATTGCATGCAGAAGATGCGCGGATCGTTTTCCAGGGGACGGAAGGGGCTTACAGCCAGGCGGCGATGCGGTGTTACTTTGGAGAGAATTGCAATAGCTTCTATGTGCCCGCATTCCGGGACGCCATGGAATCAATCGAGGAGGGGGCGGCGGATTTTGCGGTTCTGCCCATTGAGAATTCCACGGCCGGCTCGGTGGATGAGATGTATGATTTGCTGGTGGAATTCGAGAACTATATCGTGGGCGAGACGATTATCCCTATCACCCATACGCTGGCGGGACTTCCGGGAACCCGGATTGCCGAGATTGAGCGGGTGTATTCGAAGGGAATTGCGTTGATGCAGGCGTCGCGGTTCCTGAACGAGCATAGTGAGTGGCAGCAGATCAGCGTGGCAAATACGGCGATTGCAGCCAGGAGGATTCGGGAAGAACAGGACAAAAGCCAGGCCGCCGTGTGCAGCGCATATGCGGCCAAGGTGCAGGGGCTTGAGGTGTTGGCAGACAACATTAATGATAACCCTAATAATTCGACTCGCTTTATCGTAGTCACGAACCAGAAGATATTCTTGAAGAATGCGAAGAAGATCAGCATCTGCTTTGAAGTGCCTCATGAGAGCGGTTCGCTGTATCAGATTCTTTCACATATTATCTATAATGACCTGAATATGACCAGGATTGAGTCAAGACCTGTGGAGGGAAGGAACTGGGAGTATCGGTTCTTCGTTGACTTTGAAGGGAATCTGGCAGAGCCGGCAGTCAAGAATGCGATACGGGGGCTCAGGGAAGAGAGCAGGAGTCTCAGGATACTCGGTAATTATTAGAACAGTTATTATTTAGAACAGACACGCCTCTGGCGCGGTATGAAAGGGTGTATATGAAACAGGAGAATAAGAATATGAGAATAAATGAATTAATGCTGTATAAGCATATGGAGGACGGACAGATTCTTCAGGATATGGCATTCTTGATGGAGAATTATAAGAGTGATTATTACAACCGGGATGATCTGACGGGATTATTGTATGAATGTGTCAACAGGCTCCTGGAGATGGCAGTCAGCCATGGATTTGAAGGAAATCTCTGGCATAATTATCTGACGTATCTTCTGGCAAGCCATGAAAATGCATACAGCACGTCCTGCGAGATCATAGGAGCGGTAGACGGCAGTATCAATGAGGTGGCGCTGCATGATATCGAGATATTTAAAGAGTTGTTCGACTATGATTTTTCAGAACTTCAGGAAGTCTTAGGGGCAGGCTGCCTGTCTGTGATCTTTGATTATCAGGGAGTAAAGGGGCATGGCAAAGTGTTCAATAAGAGGATTCGGGACAGAATCTGTGATCTGGGACGCAGCCTTGCGAAAGCCGGGGACCCTGTCAGGTTCAAAGATACGGTGACCCAGTTCTATCAGGAATTCGGCGTAGGGAAACTGGGGCTTCACAAGGCATTTCGGATAGAGCATAAAGAAGACGGAGTGAGGATCGTCCCGATTACAAAGATCGCGCATGTGCATCTTGATGATCTGGTCGGCTATGAGATTCCGAAGAAGAAACTGATCACCAATACAGAAGCGTTTATAGAAGGGAAAAAGGCGAATAACTGTCTGTTGTTCGGTGATGCAGGAACGGGGAAATCCTCTTCCATCAAGGCGATACTGAATCAGTATTATGACAGGGGACTTAGGATGATCGAGGTATATAAGCATCAGTTCCAGGACCTTAATGATATCATTGCCCAGATTAAGAACCGTAATTATAAGTTTATCATCTATATGGACGACCTGTCCTTTGAGGAATTCGAGATCGAGTATAAATATCTGAAAGCGGTGATCGAAGGAGGTTTGGAGAGACGGCCGGAAAATGTGCTGATCTATGCCACGTCCAACAGACGTCATCTGATCCGGGAGACGTTCAGGGACAAGGCCGACCGGGACGAGGAGCTTCATACCAATGATACGGTTCAGGAAAAATTATCGTTGGTGGCCCGGTTTGGAGTGACGATATATTTCGGCAAGCCGGCGAAGAAGGAATTCCAGGAGATCGTGCGTCAGCTTGCGAAGAGGAATGAGATAGATATGCCGGAGGATGAATTGCTTGGGGAAGCAAATAAGTGGGAATTAAGCCACGGCGGTTTGTCCGGCCGGACTGCGCAGCAGTTTATCGACTATCTGTCAGGACTTAAATAATCAGGAACTGCCGTTCTGAAAAAAGCGCGCAGGTTAATCCTGCACGCTTTTTATCTCGGAGATATCGGAATCTATCACCAGAGAATAATTCGTATAATATACGACAAAGCCGGGTTTTGCCCCGTTTGGTTTCTTGACATGTTTTTTCTCTACATAATCAATCTCAACTTTATCGCTGCCGCGGTTTTTAGAATAATAAGCCGCCAGCCGTCCTGCTTCTTCAAAGGTACGGTCAGGAAGTTCGTCTCCGTTTGTTTTTACGATTACATGGGAGCCGGGCGCATCTTTCGCATGGAACCACCAGTCATTCCCTGTGGCAAAGGAAAAGGTCAGTTCATCGTTCTGCAGGTTGTTCTTACCTACATACATATGATAACCGTCGGCGGAGATATAGTGCATAGGCCGGCTGTTAAGCTTTATTTTCTTTTTGGCTGCTTTTCTGCGGATATATCCGCTCTGTACCAGTTCTTCCTTAATCTGAGCCAGGTCGGCTTCATTCATGGCGATATCCAGCGCATTGCTGATGGATTCCAGATACCGGATGTCTTCGGAAGTTTCTTCGATTAATTTTGTAAGGGCTTCGAAGGTTCGTTTCTGCTTATTGTATCTGGAAAAATACCTTTGGGCATTTTCCTGCGGAGTCAGGACGGGGTCCAGAGGAATCGTGATCGTTGTATCTGTATAGTAATTCAGAGCGGTCAGTTCTTTCGAACCGGAGGGAAGACCGTACCCATAGATATTGATCAGCTCTCCGTAGACCTTGTATTTATCGCGATTCTCTGTATCTTTAAGCTGTCTCGACTGCAGGTCGTATTTCTTACGGTTACGCTCCAGCGCCGTCTGTACCACGTGGCGCAGATCCGTACTTTTTTGCCGTATCCTTGTCAGGGTATTCTTATCGGCGTAGTAGGTCTTTAAGACCTGTGAGATAGAATCGAATTCCTTTGTATTGTACCTTGCGTAATGCGACAGCAAGACCGCGCTGAATTCTTTTGGGTTCTTCCCGTCGTAATAGATCACAGGGCGGTAATCTCCGGATCTTATCGGTTCCATATAATAAGAGAACTGCCGGTAGAGGTGAGTGAGGCTGTCGTCCGTCAGGTCAGGAGCGGTTACCTGAGAGTCTACTCCTGCAAGAGCGCAGATCTCCTCAGCCACGACGGGGCTGATCCCTGTAAAGCTGGTATAGATCGCTTTTCCAAGCTTTGCGGGCTTGTGCAGCAGAACTTCCCGGAAATCTTCTAAGCTTATGCCGAGAGGGTCCTTTTTTTCCATAGTATCCGGGATAAAGTAGGGTCTTCCGGGCAGGACTTCCCGCACGGAGCTCATCTGTGCGTTCACATGTTTGATACTGTCGATGATCATCTCTTTCTCATCGCAGAAGATGATATTGCTGTGCTTGCCCATGATCTCGACGATCAGTTTCTTTTGGCACAGGTCCCCGAGTTCATCCAGGTGCTCGATGTCCAGATGGATGATCCGCTCTAACCCGGGCTGCGAGACATTGGTGATCCGTCCGTTTCCGATATGTTTCCGAAGAAGCATGCAGAAGTTGGGCGCGGTCATTGGGCTTGGCTTGTTCTCGTCTGTCAGATATATAAGAGGAAGCGAGGCGCTGGCTGAGATATAGAGCCTGTTCGCGCCTGCAGGCGTCTTGATGGTGAGCAGCAGCTCGTCCGCTTCCGGCTGTGCGATCTTGGTAATCCGTCCGCCTGTCAGGGCAGCGCTAAGCTCCCGTGTGACGGCGGCGACAGTTATTCCGTCAAATGCCATAATATGATTCCTTTCTTTCATGAAAAGTAAGTGGAAAGTCACTTTTCACACCCTTGCCAACATACAGCAGATTGAATCGGAAGGATATCTCTAAGCAGACAATTCAGGGGC
>CANODD010000145.1 GCA_947564705.1 uncultured Dorea sp.
ATAATCGCAGTAATAAATCAACGAATCATGAATACCCTTACGTCCTGTACAGGACCAGTAGGAAAGCGAACCGGTATCGCTGACATTGATAAATTCCGTTGCATCCATAATGGAAATTTCCGCGAGTTCCTCTGCATTTGCCACTGCCCCGTCCGCGCTGATCACAGCGCTTTCAATTAAAATATACTGAAATCCTGCGGCAGATGACTTTACCTCAAACACAACCTGCGCCCGCAGGGAATCATGTCCCGCAGTCTTCAGCACTTCACCTATATCCACGGATAACGGGTTGTAATCTCTTGAAAAATCCCGAAGAAGAATCTTCTCTTCCCCTGCCATTAAATATATCGCATATTCTCCCAGACTTGAATCACTGACGCCGTCTTCATTACCGAAGGTTACATCCAGCCTGTAATTCCCGTTGACATTAAAATCTGCCGCCTTGGAAAACATCAAGGCGTTTTTATTATCCAAAGCTGCATCCGTAGCCAGCACCACCATGCCGCCCTGACCAAAAGAGCTTGCGGTATCAATTCTGGTTGGCTCACTGTCCACGGTAATCTTCACCAACGCTGCCTTGATCGCCTCCACCGTGTATTTTTCACCTAAGGCAGGCACCTCGTTCTCTCTGTCATATACAACTCTTCTATATTTACGCGTTCCATCCCAAAATCCGGTTCCAGCCTCGAAAAGCTTGGGTGCTAAAAACGCTTCTTTAGTACTCACCGAGGTAATATTTTTGGTAGAAATCACAGGTACCAGTATCGTCAGCAAAATCAATATGCCAAGAATAGCACTGCCGGCCACCGACGCTTTGTTTTTCCGAAAGCGCTTGAGCGCGTCCTTGAAAAATGTGGTTGGCTTTGTATCGAGCTTTTTATCTGTGACTCGCTTATCCTTCTGAATCAGCACAAAGTCATCTTCTCTGAATACTCTTGTCTCCTTTGCTTCAGCCATTATTTCTTCGCCCCCATTCTGATTCTCGGATCAATAAAGCCATAGGACAAATCCAGCAGAATACCTGCCAGAAGACCCAGGGTGGTGAAAATCGCCATATCTACAAATAAAATATCGTAATCCTTGTAATTTAACGCCAGAACAAACAATTTTCCAATACCGGGGATACTGTATAACTGCTCCAATATCATGGAACCTCCCAGAATACTTAAAAACTCCGCTAAAATAGAAGGAAAAATTGGCACCATGGCATTCTTCATAGCGTGACGTATAATAGCCTGTCTCCTGGTAAGCCCCTTTGTGCGGGCCAGCAACAGATAGTCGCTCTCCATAACCTCACATAGCTCAGCTCTGGTAAAACGGCAATAACCACAAATAGAGCCGAAGGAAAGGCAAAATACAGGAATGATATATCCCTGGATTTTTACTGCCGTTGAAGCCGAAGCCGTGGGCCAGGCACTGGGCAGCCAGCCTAAATTATAGCAGAACATTCGCACAATAAAAGAAGAGACCGGCCTGCCTGTCATCGGTATAATTAAGATCAATTATGAAGGATATGATTCCTACATCACTCCTACCATGAAGGAAATCGACGAGCTTGTGGCGGCGGACGCCGATATTGTTGCTCTTGACTGTACCATGCGAAGCCGCGGCGACGGAACCACCATCAATGAATTTCTCTCACAGATTAAGGAGAAATATCCTGACATCATCCTTATGGCAGATATATCCACCTATGAAGAAGGGGTAAATGCCTGGAAATGCGGTGTTGACTTTGTCGGTACGACCTTAAGCGGATATACCAGCTATTCTCCGAAAAAGGACGGACCTGATACAGAACTTGTCCGCAGACTCAGCGAAGACCTGGATATTCCGGTCATCGCGGAAGGAAAGGTGCATACTCCCGACCAGGCGGTACAGATGTTAGAGGCAGGCGCCTATGCCGTTGTCGTGGGCGGTGCCATCACCCGCCCCCTCGAAATTGCCGCCCGGTTTATAAACAGAGTTAAGGAATACGAACATGAATAAATATTTGGGAATAGATATCGGCGGTACTGCCGTCAAAATTGGAATTGTGGACGATACCGGGAACCTTTTGGTTTCCAGTGAAGCTCCGGTTGCTTTCGATCATTATGACACTCCGATCCTACAAACGGTCTTAAAAGAATCTGAAATATTTTTAAATCAAAATAATATCAAACCGGATGATCTTTATGGAATCGGAATATCCGCTACCGGGCAGATTGACGCCATAAACGGAATCGTCGCAGGCAGCGGCGGAAACATTCGTAATTGGGAAGGCTCAGACCTCAAGGAAGCATTTACGCAAAAATATCATTTACCGGTTACAGTCATAAACGATGCTAATTGCGTCGCTTTGGGTGAAAAATGGACAGGAAGCGCAAAAAACGCAAAAGATGTTATCGTCCTGACCATTGGTACCGGTCTTGGCGGCGGTATCATCGTCAACGATCAGATCTTACTCGGCCAGTCCGGGTTTGGCGGAGAAATCGGACATTTCTCCATTCATAAAGAGGGTGTCACATGCACCTGCGGCAACAAGGGCTGCTTTGAGCAATACGCTTCTATGACGGCTCTGGTAAACTCGGTAATCAGATATTACGAAACGGCCGAACCTGATCACATGCGCGATTGTCCGGTAAACGGCAAGAGCATCTTTGACTCTGTCAGGAAAGGAGACGAAGCAATAATCCGAATCGTAGACGCCTGGATTCATGATATTGCTGCCGGAATCGTCAGCCTGATTCATATATTCAATCCGGAACTGATTATCATAGGCGGCGGCGTCAGTGTACAGGAAGAATTATTTATTGCTAAACTTCGTGACGAAGTAATGAAAAATATAATGCCGAACTTTAGAACCCATCTTGATCTCCGCGCCGCCATGCTTGGCAATAATGCAGGGATAATCGGCGCCGTATATTATCTGATTCAGCATTCAGACGATTAGTATAACGTTGCATTAACACATAAATATACGGATATTGATCCAAACAAAAAAGTAACACTTTCAGCAACCGGCGGTTCTCTGAAAGTGTTACTGCTTTTTTACGCTTTACATAAACCCGCATTACGGTTCTTCCTTCCGTATACACAGTTGTCCGTTTCTTCCCGCATGCCAAAATAACTGCCCCTGCAATCACAGGAGCAGCTATTTTGCAGCCATAGAAAAATAATTTATCTTTCATCTTATTTTACTTCGATTTCCGCAGAAATCACTGCCGATTCTTCCGCACGCTTCATATCGACCTTCCCGTTATCAAGCCTGCTCTTTTCTATCTCAAGATCGGCGTCCGCGTCGTCAAATACAAAGATATGCAGTGCGGAAATATCTTTGCCGTCTACGGCAGCCACTGTCTTTCCCACACCCTCCGGATTCGAGAACAGCAGCTCTCCGGCTTGGTTACATATGACGGTATCCCAGAATGGATATACCTTTCCGGCCTGTTCTACATACTCCTCATAAGTTATGCCCTTATCTTCCGTTCCGCCTGTCTTCTCTGTCATCAATGCTTCGAATTCTTCCCTTGTGACCTCTCTCTCTTCATACGGTACGTCTACATACGTCACCACCTGATACGGAGATATGAATACTTTTTCCAACATGTAACCTTCTCTTCCCTGACCCACCGCAATCTCTTTCACCGTTTCCGTATCTACCGAAAACGGAATATCAAAGTCCCATTGGCCCTCTATGCGATATGACTCTGAGATGTTCTCCGCATCCGCCATCGTCACATCATCCCAACCGATACTGGACAGCCGCAGGCTCAATTCTCCGTTGTCCGGCTTATAATCTTCCAGATTAAGCTTCAGCATTCCTACGAATGTGTTGTCATCAACCACTTTTCCCTCTAAATTATTGTTCGACAGACTCATTTCCCCTTCGTCGTCCAGATTCCATTCTCCCCGGAGATACATCATCTCAGCCGTGTCATATCCGCCGTCAATATAATGCCCCGGAAGCTTCTCAAGACCTCCCTGTTCCACCTCAATCTGTGCCGTAAGAAATACGGATAATCCGTCGCAATATACCTCTGAAGCGGTAAAGGTAATTCCTGCATCTGTTTTCACAAACTCAGAAGCCGTATGCTGATTCCCTTCTTCATCCTCATTTTCTAATTGTGAAAGAGCTCCCGCTTTCTCACTATAATTTCCGGAAAACGGAATCTCATTTTCCACTTCTTCAAATATTCTTCCGATAAATGGAATCTTAGCTGCCAGCGCAGGATTCGAGATACAAAATGCAGATCCCATTGCCACAGTTGCGGCTGCCGCCGCCGCATATCGGCGTCCTCTTACCTTTAATATAGGAGATTCCTCATAATCTGGAAGATCATCCAGTACATGATCAAGTTTTTTCCATACGCGTTCCGGCACTTCATTATTATTACCGATCCTCTCCATCATTTCCTCAAACTGCGTCATATTAACCTCTCCTTTCGTTTCAGGCTCCTTTGATTTCTTTCCTTCAGACGATAGATGACTGCGGACGGTTTTTCATTCGTATACTGCTTTTCCATCCGATCTCTTGCCGTCGCAAGCCGCCCGCTTACAGTCTTCTCGTTAATATCAAGGATCTGGGCAATCTCCCGGATCTTAAACCCTTCTACATAATATAATATCGTGACAATACGGTACTTTTCATCCAGACATTGAAGAAATTCCTTCCACTCAACCGCCGCAAAATTCTCTTCCACACTTCCCTCTTCGGGCAATCGCACCTCTGAGATATTCCTGCTTCTCTGCCTGTATATCTGATTGCAGTGATTAATCAGAATCCGTATCAGCCATGTTTTAAAATACTTATCCTTCTTTAACGTCCCTATCTTCTCCCAACATGTTAAGGCAGTATCCTGGATTGCGTCCGCTACGTCTTCGTCATTTTTCAAAATCGCTTTTGCCGCTTTATACATACTAGGGGTATGCATCCTAATTAATTGGCCAAAGGCTTCTCTGTCATGTTTTTTGGCCCTTCGAATTAATACATCCATGGCGCTCCTTTCCGAAAGTTCCGGACCTTTCTTTTTTTATTTTACAACTATTAGATGAATCTGCCCGTAATTTTCCTCGAAAAAATTTTAACATGCTCATAAATAAGTCGGTTGAAAAAATATTACATATATAAAAAAATAGAACCCCTGTAATTGCCGGTACAGTAAACTATACCAGCGGTTACAAGGATTCTACTTTTGCTATAATTCCTTCTTTTCCGCCGTCATCTTCTGGATCACAACCAGCGTTCCAACCATCAGAACGATTCCGACTGGAAGACATATAAAGACATTCTTCACAAATCCTGCAATCACATATGTAACAAATGACACTGCCGCAACCGTTATCGCATATGGAAGCTGTGTCGTTACATGATTTACATGATTACTCTGAGCGCCCGCCGACGCCATGATCGTAGTATCAGAGATCGGTGAACAATGATCGCCGCAGACCGCTCCCGCCATACATGCGGAGATAGAGATGATCATCATCGTCTCGTTGGTTCCGGCAAATACGGCTACTACAATCGGAATCAGGATTCCAAAGGTTCCCCATGACGTTCCTGTCGCAAATGCCAGGAAACATCCTACCAGGAAGATAATCGCCGGAAGCAGGTTCACAAGTCCGCCTGCCGCTGAATCCATAATACCTGCCACATACTCCGCAGCCCCAAGGCTGTCCGTCATCGCTTTCAGAGTCCATGCAAATGTCAGGATCAGGATCGCAGGTACCATCGCTTTGAAACCATCCGGCACACATGCCATAGATTCGCTGAACTTAAGCACTTTTCTCACAGCATAAAATGCAATCGTAATTACCAGAGCGAAGAAGCTTCCAAGCATCAGTCCTACGGACGCGTCGCTGTTGGAAAACGCTTCTACAAAGCCTGCGCCTTCAAAGAAACCTCCTGTATAGATCATGCCGATAACACAGCTAATGATCAGCACTACGATCGGGAATACCAGATCCAAAACTGTTCCCTTGCTCTCATCAACATCCTCTTCTGCATTGGCATACGGCCTGTCCGGCGTAGTATAAAGATCGCCGCTTAATGCATTCTTCTCATGCAGCTTCATCGGGCCATAATCAATCTTCAGAATCACGATGGTAACCATCATAACAATCGTCAGGATTGCATAATAGTTATAAGGAATCGCGCGGATAAAAATGGAGAACCCGTCCTCACCCTCTACGAATCCGGTTACCGCCGCCGCCCAGGAAGAGATCGGCGCGATGATACATACCGGCGCCGCCGTAGCATCAATCAGATAAGACAGCTTCGCGCGGGAAATATTATGCTTATCCGTTACCGGGCGCATTACGCTTCCCACTGTCAGACAGTTAAAATAATCGTCAATAAAGATCAAAACACCCAAAAGGATGGTTGCAAGCTGGGCTCCCGCACGGCTTGTAATGTGTTCGCTCGCCCATCGCCCGAACGCCGCAGAACCTCCCGCCTTGTTCATCAGGCAGACCATGATCCCAAGAACTACCAGAAATACCAGAATACCCACATTGTAGCTGTCAGACAGCACTCCTACGATACCATCCTGAAATACATGTGTAACCGTAGTCTCAAAAGTAAACCCTGAATAGAAGATTCCTCCTATCAGAATTCCAACAAATAATGAACTGTATACTTCCTTTGTGATCAAAGCCAGCGCTATGGCTACGATCGGCGGTATCAGCGACCAGAATGACGCATACATATCCGGTACATATTCCGCCGCTTCATCTGCAGCGAATACAGTCACAGAACTGCATACCAAGATACAAAGGAGCATAAGTGTACTTAAGAATACCCTCTTCTTTCCTCTCATTGTAAAGATTCCCTCTCTTTCTTATACGTAAAATGCCATGAACAACGCTTTTACCGGGCGCATTCATGGCATAAATAACCGTCATTATCCGTTACTTTGCATAATCTTATACCTATGATAGCGCTCCACTGAAACACGTCCCTTTACGAAGATTTTTGCGTCCTCCGCAAGCAACGGAC
>CANODD010000146.1 GCA_947564705.1 uncultured Dorea sp.
TGATAGAGTCCTCTGTTGCCTCTACCTTGTCACATAAAGCGTATCTGCCCTGTGAAGAGTCATACTTTAACAGGTGAGCAAGCATCTTAGGAGATGTCAGGTCGTTGATTGCTACAACCTCATACCCTTCTGCTCCAAACATCTGTCTGAATGCAAGACGTCCGATACGTCCGAATCCATTGATCGCTACTTTTACTGCCATGATTAATTCCTCCTAAAGTTTGTATTAACTGTTTACGCAGTCACTTGATATTGAAGTATTTAACCCTGATTGTTAAATAATCCTCAACTGGTAATAATTGTACTAAATCTGGTAAAAAAATTCAAGTGCTTTTCCAATTTTTATATAACTTGATGAAAAATATGCCCCTTTATTATCCAATCTGCCAAGTGCTCCACCGCAATGTAAACGATGAATTCTGTACCCGCTGCCTATGCCGGGTGCACGCTTCTCACATACTTGCCAAACAATTCGTCCTCACAATTTATATACACGCATGGAGCCCTCGGGGTATAACCCGTCAAAGTTCTTTAAATACCGCCCTTCTCTGCACGAACTCCGTATAATACCGGAACCCGCAGCTCTTTAAGATATCCGGCGCTTTATAGAAATCATACGCCACATGTTCCGGTCTGTGGGCGTCCGCCCCAATCGTTATAATCTCGCCTCCCAGTTCCCGATAACGTTTCAGCACGTCCGTATGTGGATGTGCATACGGCAGTCCATACTTTAACCCCGCCATATTCAATTCAATACCTTTTCCGTGTTCGATCAGATAACGAAGGATCCGATCGATAATATCCGAAAATCTCGCGTAAGAATACTCTTCCTCCCGATACTTTCCGTAGCGCGTAACATAATCCAAATGGCCCAACACGTCAAAATCTTCTACCCTCCGGATATCCTCATACGTTTCGGCAAAAGCTTCCTCATATGCCGCGGCGTCACTGCGCCCCTCAAAGAATTCTTTATAATAAGGATCCCGGGATCTGATCAAATGCACAGAGCCAATCACAAAATCAAAGGGGGCTTTCCTGACATAATCCCGATAATACTCCCCCAGATGCGGCTGCAGGCCGATCTCCACTCCTATCCGTATCTGAATCATCTTACGGTACTTTTCCCTCAGTTCTTTCATACACGCAAAATACTGCTCTACAGGAAAGGTCCAGACCTTTCCTTCGTATATGTAATCATGATCCTCATGGTCCGTGATACATACAGCATCCAGTCCTTTTTCGATCGCACTCCTTATCATTTCTTCCGGTTCCGCATCGGAATCCAGTGAAAACTTCGTATGCATATGGCAGTCTGACAGCATCCTATAGCCTCCTATCCTTCCCTATCCTTCCCTATCCTTCCCAATCAAAAGCCCCGCTGCAATCGCCCGAATATACATGCAAACATGCGCTCCCGGTTCGTTGCCGCGGGAATCAAATGGAATCAAATAATCGTTCCGCCTCCAAGCACATGGTCCTTGTCATACAGCACCACCGCCTGTCCGGGCGTCACCGCGCGCTGCGCCTCTTCAAACACGCATAGGATCTCATCCTCCCCGGTCTTCTCTACCGTACACCAGGCGCCCTTATGGTTATAACGTATCTTCGCCCACACTCTTTTTTTCTCCGGCAGATCTTCTGACAACATAAAATTCACATGGTTCGCCCTTACCTGATAAGACATCGATTCTCCGCTGCTGCCGACTACAACCTCATTCGTCTCAGGGCGAATCTCAAGAACGAATACCGGATACCCCAATGCCAGACCCAGGCCCTTACGCTGCCCCACCGTATAATGTATAATTCCCTTATGCCGCCCCACGACCGTACCGTCGGCCAGCACAAAGTTTCCCGGCGCGATCCGTCTTATATCGTCTTCCCCGCCGGCGGCCGGCACAGCTTTCTTACAGGAACGCTCTTTGACATATCTCATAATATATGACGCATAGTCACCGTCGGGAACAAAACAGATGTCCTGGCTGTCCGGCTTATCCGCTACTTGAAGACCTATATGCTCAGCCAGTTTACGGATCTCGTCTTTTGTATACGCCCCCACCGGCATCAATGTATGCGCAAGCTGATCCTGCGTCAGATTATAGAGAGCATAAGTCTGATCCTTGTCTTTGGTCTGCGAGACGCGAAGCGCGTATCTTCCCCCCGGCAGCCGGTCAATCCTTGCATAATGGCCGGTCGCAATGTAATCTGCCCCGATTTCCAGGCTTCTTTTAAGAAGCGCCTCCCACTTTACATATCGATTGCAGGCAATACACGGATTCGGAGTTCTTCCCCCAAGATATTCCCCCACAAAATAGTCAATTACATTGTTCTTGAATTCCTTCTTAAAATTCATAACATAATACGGGATTTCAAGAGCAGCGGCTACCCTCCTGGCGTCCTCAACCGCGCTTAACCCACAGCATCCGCCCTGTTCCTCCAGCGTCAGTTCTTCCTCCTCCTGCCAGATCTGCATGGTAACGCCGATAACGTCGTATCCCTGTTCTTTTAACAGCCATGCAGCCACGGAAGAGTCGACGCCCCCGGACATCCCGACTACAACTCTCTTTTTATTCATCTGCTCTCCATATCTATACTATATATTTTCTTTATAGAACAAGCTAAAATCTAATATTCCTCGTCTTCCTCTTCCTCGCCCTCATGAATATCTGACTTTGGTTTTTCCAGACCCTCGATCTTGATACCATGACTTTCCGCATAATCCCACAGCGCCGCATGGATCGCTTCTTCTGCCAGCAAAGAACAATGTACCTTCACTGGAGGGAGCCCGTCTAAGGCCTCCATAACTGCTTTATTGGTTACCTGAAGCGCGTCATAGATCGACTTACCTTTCACCAGCTCAGTGGCCATACTGCTGGTCGCCACGGCTGCCCCGCATCCGAACGTCTTAAACTTCACGTCCCGGATCATCTGGTTCTCGTCTATATCCAGATATATCCGCATGATATCCCCGCATTTTGCATTTCCTACCGTTCCCACTCCACTGGCGTTCTCAATCTCTCCCACATTTCTTGGATGCTGAAAATGATCCATTACTTTTTCTGTATACATTTTTTCTTCCTCCTGCTCTTATATCCTGCGATATAAAACTATTTCTTTTATCTGCGCGCCGGTATAACGATCATTTATTATTTGCTATACCAGAGAGAAAATCCTCATAAAGCGGGGACATATCTCTCAGCGTCCCTACAATCTCTTTCAGCGAATCCACGACATAATCTATCTCTTCCTTCGTCGTCTCATCACTGAGCGTCAATCTCAGAGAACCATGAGCAATCTCATGCGGCAGCCCGATGGCAAGCAGCACATGGGAGGGGTCCAGCGAACCGGAAGTACACGCAGAACCACTGGAAGCACAGATACCTTTTCCGTCCAGCATGATCAGCAAAGACTCTCCCTCCACAAAACGAAAACTAAAATTCGCATTATTCGGCAGCCTGTCCGTCTTATGGCCGTTCAGCCTGCAATAAGGAATCACTTCCATGACACGCCCGATCAGATAATCCCTGAGCCTGCTTTCCTTTTCCATCCGCTCTTCCATCGTAGACGCCGCACGTTTTACAGCCGCTCCTAAGCCTACGATACCCGGAACATTCTCTGTCCCTGCACGCCGCTTGCGTTCCTGCGCCCCGCCATGTACGAACGAACGGATCTTAACTCCCTTACGGATATATAAGAATCCGATGCCCTTCGGCCCGTTCAGCTTATGCCCGCTGGCGCTGAGCATATCGATGTGACATTCATCCACATGAATCGGTATCTGCCCGAATGCCTGGACCGCGTCCGTATGGAAGAGGATTCCGCGTTCATGGGCAATCTCTCCCACCTCTTTGATCGGCTGTATCGTCCCAATCTCATTATTGGCAAACATGACGGATATCAGAATCGTCGTCGGACGTATCGCGCTTTCAAGTTCTTTCAGGCTGATCTTCCCTTCTTCGTCCACATTCAGATACGTAACCTCAAAGCCTCTCTTCTCCAGATACTCCGCCGTATGAAGGATGGCGTGGTGCTCGATCTTCGTCGTAATAATATGATTCCCTTTATCCGCATACGCTTCCGCCGCCGCTTTTAACGCCCAATTATCCGACTCCGAACCTCCTGCGGTAAAGTAAATCTCATTACTCTTTGCACCCAATACACCTGCGATAACATCCCTCTGTTCGCTGATCACTTCCTTATTCCCCGACGCGAAACCATAGACACTGGACGGATTCCCGAATTTCTCCGTAAAATACGGAAGCATCGCATCCACTACCTCAGGCGCTGTCTTCGTCGTCGCCGCATTGTCCAAATATATCAATTTCTTCATATTCTCCATAAGTTTTCTCCTCCGTCATTGCTTTATCTATGAATATTCTTTTCTGTTAAACGTTGCATCTTGGATTCTCTAATTCACCTTCCGGGTTCATCACTCTGCTCTCTCTCACCAGTTCATCCAACATCATCTTGTCCACCGTCTCATTGATACTATCGTTGATCTTCTGCCATACATACTTCGTCACGCAGCCGTCCGACGCCATACATCCTTCCTCTGAATAGAACGCCGCACATTTAACCGGTTCAAGGCTTCCCTCCAATGCCCGCAGCACATCGCCCACAGAGATCTCTTTCGAACTTCTTGCCAGCACGTATCCGCCCGACGCGCCCCGGATACTGCGCACAAGCCCCGCTTTCTTGAGGAGCCCGACCAATTGTTCCAGATACCGCTCCGAGATACCCTGGCGCGCCGCGATACTATTGATCGAAACCGGTTCCTCCTCACTGTATCTGGCGAGATCAATCATTGCCCGAAGCCCATATCTTCCCTTCGTAGAAAGTTTCACTTACTCACCTTCTTTTTAATCCCTAGTAAATTGCTAGGATATTTTCTATGATAGAATAGCACCGCTTTTTTGTTCTGTCAAGTCCCTATCCGGAATATGTTTTAATAAATAGTAAACATTGAATATCAACAACAGGAGTTTATATGTCTCGAAAACACACAATTATCAAAGGGACTTTTATCTTAACGCTGACCGGATTTGCCACCCGGTTCATGGGATTCTTCTATCGTATCTTCCTAAGCCATACCTTCGGTGAAGAAGGCGTCGGCTTATATCAGCTAATATTCCCGGTCTATGCCCTTTGTTTTTCATTGACGTCGGCAGGAATAGAGCTTGCCCTGTCACGCAGCGTCGCGGCGCGTACAACCCAGGGAAAACATAGAGAGGCAAAGGAATTACTTTATACCAGCCTTATCCTCTCCGTTTCACTGTCTGCCTTTGTTACCTTGTTTTTACAAAAATATGCCGTTTTCATATCTGAACATTTTTTGCAGGAACCGCGCTGTGCCGAATTGCTCGTCATTCTTTCTTACACTTTTCCGCTCGCATCGATACATAGTTGTATCTGCGGTTACTACTTTGGCCTGAAGAAAACAGGTGTCCCGGCTATATCCCAGTTTTTGGAACAAACCGCGCGTATCCTGGGAGTCTTCCTGCTCTATCTATATGGCGTCAGGCACGGAATCCGGTTCGGCATCTCCATTGCTGTAGCCGGTTTAGTCGCAGGCGAATGTATCTCTTCCCTCTTCACCATGCGCGCTCTGCTTGGCAGAAGACACGGCAGATTCTTACCACAGGTACCGCTTCACAGGTATCTCCTTCATACCCGGGAACTGCTCTCCCTCTCAATTCCGCTGACTGCGAGCCGCGTCCTTTTGAATCTTCTTCAAAGTATCGAGGCCGTATCTATCCCGGTACGATTACAGAGCCACGGAATGACTCTGTCCCAGTCTCTTGGCGCTTATGGTATATTAACAGGTATGGCCCTGCCTTGTATCCTCTTTCCTTCCGCTATTACAAATTCTGTATCCACCATGCTCCTTCCTACGGTAGCCGAGATACAGACGCTAAAACGCAGCCGCGAATTATCGGAATTGATACACAAAGTAACCTACTCCTGCATCTTCCTCGGCAGTATCTGCTGCGTCAGTCTGCTGTGTTTTGGAAAATGGATCGGCGCCGTCCTGTTCCACAGTCCAATGGCCGGGAACTACATCATCACCCTTGCCTGGATGTGCCCTTTCTTATATACGAACAATACTCTGATCAGTATGATAAACGGAATCGGCAAAACAACCCTTTCCTTTTTCATAAATTCCGCAAGTCTGGGAATCCGGATCGCCAGTGTCTTCTTCTTGATTCCTCTTCTGGGTATCAAGGGATATCTGTGGGGTCTGCTCGCCAGCCAGATCTTCGTCTTTCTGCTCTGTCTGGCATACCTGGAATATTATCTGCGTTGTATCAGTACTAGACAGAAGCGATAAAATCCTTTAAAATACTATTGATAGAAGGAGGTTTTTCTGAAATGCGAAAGAAAAATATACTGACATTATCTTTGATTCTATGTACCGTCGCTTTCTTAAGCGCCGGATGCCAGAGAGTTATGATACAGAGAGGATTCTCAGAACCCGCTGTAAAAGCCGCCAAAATTCCGGCGAAAGAAGCGCACGCCGCAGCTCCCCCCTCTGTTACGGACCCGAACCTCTTCATTCAATGCCAAAAAGACGGGAATGTAAGCGATACAATCGTAGACATCGTGAATCAACAATTATCTGTTCTTCCGGCGAATCTGCGCAATGCATTCACCGAAGACGGATGGTCAATCTATGTTACAGATATAAACATCGACCAGACTTACTACGGAGGCCAGTACGGCCGCGTTATGGCGACGACAAACTATGAAGAACAGCGAATCCTGGTGGAGTCAAGACAGGACGCCGCTTATGAATCTCCCATTCATGAAATCGGACACTGGTTCGATTACTATGTGGGCTTTCCTTCCTACACGGAAGAATTTGCCTCCGTGTATTCTGCGGAAAGCGGTACTTTTATCCGTTCTTACGGCTCTGCCTGCGTAGTAAGTCTGGTCGATGTTTATATCTGTAACAT
>CANODD010000147.1 GCA_947564705.1 uncultured Dorea sp.
GCCGAACGATCCGCTTAGCCGTGATATTTATGAGAAAGTGCATGAGGATAAGGCAGGTCTTCACCAGCATCTGCTGCCCGATCTCGCTGAATACAATCCAGTTCAAGAATTCCTTTGCCGCCGCTTTCTGATCTTCCGTCGCCAACTGTCCGTCAAGCATGATCTGCTTGGACGGTGAGCCCTGAATCTTCTGATTTGCAAAATCCTCCGAATCATTATTCATGAAATACGGCAGAAATCCATACTCATCCTCTGTTTCCGCCCCTGCTTCCTCAAGATTCGGCCATGCCCAGTTACCATTGAACCAGATTGCAGTCTTTCCGTCTACGAGATCAATCGCCATCTCATCATAGTCCGCTCCCAGGGGATCGGCCTTTGCCACATTATACTTCTTTAACACATCGAACATATCCAGAAAATCCGATAATCTGTCATAGGAACTCAGATCCAGCTTCCCTGCCTTAATAGATTCGATGATCTCCTGGGCTCCCTCTGACGTTCCGTCTGATGTCTCATAGATATACTGCAGATGATGCGCCCCCAGCGACCAGTCTTCTTTTGCCATAGACACCGGCTTTGCAATACCGCCCTCCACAAGCCGGTCCAGCAGCTCTACGAACTCTTCCTGTGTTGTGATAGAGTCCGGCTTGAATTCTTCACCCAGCGCCTCCTCGATCACCGCTTTATTATAAATCAGCCCGCGACCTTCAATACACAACGGAAAACTGTATATCTTACCATTTACCTCTGTAAGATAGCCTTCTGCCTCCTGAATCCAATCTTCATCAGAGAGATCTTCGCCCTTCTCCTCAGCCAGCGCGATAACATCCGTTGTATCGAGAATTGACAGCGTCGGAGCATTTCCCGAATTGTACATGCTTACAACCTTCGTATACGGCGAATCGTCCGTAACCGGCATAATCTCCACGTGTACTCCTGATTTCTCCTCGAACTGTGCCGCCATCTTCTCCAGCGCAACCTGAATCTCGGCTTTCGAATTCAAAAGCGTGATCTTCGTCCCCTTCAGACCAGAATCATACTCAAAAGTATCCGTCGAAGTATCAATCGGAATCTCTTCCTCCACTTCATTCGGGTCATCCGGATCACTGGCAAATCCAAATCTGCATCCGCCGAGCATTGTTGTCATCAGCATCATAACCAGTCCCAATGCGACGACTCTTGTCATAAGATTTTTCTTCATGACCATTCCTCCTGTTTTCCTGCATTCTCTGCATTTTATTATTTGCAACCGGTTAAGTAACTGGTAAAGTAACCGGTTACTTTATGGTTTTATAATACCACTTGTACATATATACGTCAATCACCAAAAGAAACTTTGTAACTCCTATACAATTTTGAATCATAAAATTTGTATATTCTTTACAAAACCGGTTACTTAACCAGTTATTTATTGTTCTTTTCTCTTTGATTTGTTATACTGAACACAGGAAAACTCTTTCCTGACCGCCGCCTGCTCCTGATGCACGGGCAAATATATATCGAACAAGGAATTGATCTATTATGGCACAGAAAAAGAACGTAACTTTTAACGATATTGCAGAATATACGCATTTTTCTAAGACGACGATCTCAAGATATTTCAACAATCCTGACTCCCTCACTCTGGAGAACCAGGCAATCATCTCAGATGCGTTAGTGAAACTGAATTACAAGGAGAATAAGGTTGCCCGAATTCTGGCAAACGGAAAGACAGAATTCATCGGCATTATCATTCCGAGCCTTTATCTGCATTATTTCTCCGAGATACTGGATCGGATACTGTCCACCTATGAAACCTTCGGGTATAAATTCCTCGTATTCGTCGGAAATGAAAAAAAAGAGGTCGAAAAGCAATATATAAAAGAACTCCTCGCCTATAAGATTGAAGGATTAATCGTGTTAAGCCACACCATTTCCTCCAAATCACTGGCCGCCCTTAACATACCTATTGTATCTATCGAACGGGAGGATCAATATATCTGCAGCGTCAACACAGACAATTATATGGGCGGAGTCCAGGCCGCCGGACTGCTTGCCAGCCACAACTGCGACGTGCTGATCCACATTAATTCGCCTACCGGCAAAGAACTCCCCACTTACGGCCGCATCCAGGGCTTTCTTGATATCTGTGAAGAGCAGCATCTGAAGCATCAGGTCTTAATCAGAGATCTGAAAGCCGATTATGAATCTACACAGGCACAGCTTGAAAAGATCATAGACGATCTGGACAGAGATTATGCCGGACAGAAAAAAGGAATATTTATCTCCAATGACACTCATGCCAATATATTCCTGAATCTGCTCTTTCGGAAACATAAGGTTTTTCCGGAAGATTATCTGATCGTGGGCTTTGACAACTCACCGATCTCCCGGGAAGCAATCATTCCGATCAGTACGGTCGGACAGCAAATCGATAAAATTGCTTATGAAGCCGTCAATCTTCTGGTGGAATTAATGAACGAACGCAAAAAAAGACGGCCCGTCCCTTTGGAAGAGCCGATTCATAAGATTATCCCCCCGGTATTGATGCGGAGGGAAACAACCGAGAGAGAAGAGAGGGCGTAAAAGCCTCTCTCTTCTCTCTCTTTCTAACACAGACCTAATATCCGGAATCCCTCCGCCTCTTTTTCCATCTGACAGAGCAGACGCTTCATATTTTCGTCATTTACATTTCCGTCCAGCATCATCGTAATCTGCTGCTTTCCGCCCTGAATCTCCAACTGCATCCCAAGAACCCCTGTCTTATTGAGCTTAGCCATATTCAGGAACAGATTCAGGTCACTCTCCTCATAATCACAGCAGAACGAAATCTCGACCCTGTCATGTTCTGCAGCCGGTGAAAGCCCGGACCGCGCAAGCGCCTCTTCCACAACCTGCTCCTGAAGCTCTTCTAACAGCCCGTATTCATACCTCCTGCATATACTCATAAGATGCCTCAAGAAAGCCGTATACTCATCCCGAACCTCGTCTCTGACATCCAAAGAACGCTGCCTGATAACGGCCTGTTCCCGTTCCGGTACATACACATCTCCTCCTGAGGCTGCTTTTACATCTGCGACATGCTTTGCACATTCCATCCGCTTCAGGAACAATGGCTTTACAGCATTATCAATTCTGTCGATCTCTTCCCGGATCTCGTTCAAATTCATCTTTCTTACACTCCTCTTTTTCAGGACTTCATATTCATCCGCGCTACTACTTCTGCCGCCCTTGGACTCCCTGCCACGCCGCCGGCTCCTGTCTCCCGCAGGCTTACATCCATCTTGTCCCCGACCTCTTTCATCGCGTCGATCACCTGATCTACGGGAATCTGGCTCTCAATCCCCGCCAGAGACATATCCGCCGCCGCAATCGCATTGAACGCCCCTCCGACATTACGTTTCACACAGGGAACTTCTACCAGCCCGCCCACCGGATCGCACACCAGGCCCATAAGATTCTTAAGCGCCATCGCACAGGCATGACCGATCTGAGCCGTACTTCCGCCTTTGACATGGCAGATCGCAGAGGCCGCCATACCGGAACCCGAACCAATCTCCGCCTGACACCCGCCGGACGCGCCTGCAAGATATGCCCGGTTCGCGATGATCTGTCCTATCCCTGCCGCTACATATAACGCCTCCACCATCTTTTCTTCCGGAACATCATACTCCCGGTAATACGTCACAAGCACGGCTGGCACGACCCCGCAGGCGCCCGCTGTCGGCGCCGCGACAATCCTCTTCATGCAGGCATTGTTACATCCCATCTTAAGAGCGTTTCCCATAACCTTCGCCATAAAATCCCCGCACAGCGTATCCTGCCTCTCCCGGTAAGCATCCATAAGCCCGCCTTCTCTTCCTACCATCCGGCTGCCGGACATAAGCTCAGGATCATATGAATCCAGGCTGTCAAGCATCGCATGCCACATATGCTCCATCTCTTTCCAGGAATCTTCTTCCGAGACTCCCCGCTCGTCCCCATCCTCCATCTGAACCGCTTTCCAGAACTCTATTCCTTCCTTTTCACATCTTTCCTGTGCCTCTTCCATTGAACGATAAGACATATCTTCTCTATCCTCGCTTTCTTACATATTCATCAGCTTATTCTTTACCCGACATCAATTCGCATGCAGGAATTTCACCCGGATGATCCCTTCCTTGCTTTGCAGTTCATCCATAGTCTCTTTGGGCACTACCTGGTCTGTCTCTACGACCATAATCGCAGACCCTCCCCGTTTCTCCCGGAAGACCTGCATCGTAGCAATATTAATCCTTGCCTTGCTTAAAGCTCCTGTTACATCTGTGATCCTTCCCGGCTCGTCCACATTCCGAATGATCAATGTGTTGCTCTCTCCGCTGAAATCCACATCAATCCCGTCCACTTTACATACCCGAATCCTTCCGCCGCCGATAGAATATGCCTGAATCGTCATCGTATTCACGCCTTCCGCTTCCATAATAATCTGAGCCGTATTCGGATGCGCCTCCCGGATATCCTTCGGGCTGATCGTGAACTCCATGCCCTCCTCCTGCGCAATCTGAAAACTGTCTGGTATCCTCATATCATCCGGCCTCATTCCCAGAAGTCCCGCGATCAGCGCCTTATCCGTGCCGTGTCCCTTCCCCGTAGCCGCAAACGAGCCGTGAAGATATACCGCGGCTTTCTCAGGCTGTCTTCCGAAGAGCTGCCTCGCAATCATCCCGATCCGCGCCGCTCCTGCTGTATGGGAGCTGGAGGGCCCTACCATCACAGGTCCCAAGATGTCAAAAATACTTGCCATTCTTATCATCCACCTTTCTTCTTAAAAAATACATATTTTTATTATACTTTGAATTCAGATTGTTGACAATCCGCGAAATAAAGTTTTTATACCTGTGCGGATGGAAATATCCTTAAGGACGGCAGTTCGGAACGCCCCGCCCCCAAGCAGACTGGGCAACGCTCCGTCAAACTAACCTCTAACTGCGACTAAGGAGTTCAGGAATGCCTTCACTCCTAAGTCTCCGTAAGAGGTGGATTTTGCCTTCGCTAAGAACGCCCTTAAATGTCTGCTTGGGGGCGGGGCGTTCCGAACTGCCTGTGCACCGAAAACAGGTTTCTATCCGTACAGGTTATGTGAATAGGCAAGTATGACTGCAAATATCCTTGTGCTTTCCCTGCTGCTCGAGCATCTTCTTAACCATAGGATAAGTTATGGCTGCACATCTCTCCTGCTCCGGCATACAATGCAGTAACTAATATTATTATGAATGAAGGACACGAATTATGTATGTTATCTTCCCTTACATCCTGATATTTCTTGCGATATGCGCCTTGCTGCTGATCTGGCGCAGAAAATCTATCATTCGAAAGATACGGTGTATGCCCGTCCCGCAGAAACTAAGCCGACTTAATGAGCTGATACGGCCATTTGGCTTCGAATACCTTCTGTCCCAGGATATCTTCACCTCTCATATGGATGCCTGGCAGCGGGAATTTGGTTATTGCAAAGCTTATGATCAATGCGCTTCCAGATTCAACATGGTACTCGACTGCGAACCTGTTTATTTTGATTACGAAGGCCGCACCTGGATGATCGAGCTGTGGAAAGGACAGTACGGCATCAACACCGGCGCCGAGATCGGTATTTACCGGGCCGATTCCCTGGTTCCCAAGATACACCGATCATCTGTCTTGTTCCATACCGTTCCCGATGATGAGCTGCCCCTCTTTGAGATAACATTGTACGAAAACACAACCCCTCTTTACCGTGTGGCTCAACGACACTGGTGGCTGACGGGGTTCCGTATGGGACAGTACTGTGAACCGGAATCTCTGCTTCTAAGGGTATGTATTACATTCCCTTCTTCCGAAATGAACCATGCGTTTATTCAGAGTCTTACCGGACACAGCAGTTCCATTCATGGCATACATTTCCGCGGACAGCAGGTTTCTTTCGATTATGGCCTCCTCCGTATGGCAGACGGTTCGGTTCCACTCATATGCAATCCGCCGAGGGAGAGCCCCATCCGCGCCGCTTTTTCACAATGGGAGAACCGCATCTTCCTAAAGCTCTACTGCCGTATCACGAAGCCCTTCACCTGCACGGCAGATCAATTATTGTACCTTTACGAATACCTGCCGGCAGCATTCCGGCATATGCTCCGCATCCGGCATAAAAAAACCTTAAGGAGGCAAAAGCATGTCCGCTGACAGAAGACTTAATTCCGCTTTCGCGAAAGCGCCGGTACTTCCTCTGTCTTACACTTCCCGCTACGTGCTTTTCAGCGATTGTCACAGAGGCTGCGGAACACATAATGACAATTTTCTGAAAAATCAGAACATCTACTTTGCCGCCCTAAAGTATTATTACAGCCACGGATATACCTATATCGAACTGGGGGACGGAGACGAACTATGGGAAAACCGTTCCTTTGACGCCATAAAGTCGATCCACAACAATACATTCTGGTTATTGTCACGCTTCTACAAAGAGGACCGTCTTCTCATGCTGTACGGCAATCACGATATCGTCAAGAAAAATCCGGGATACACCCGCAGGAACTGTTCTTCTTATCCCTGCAGCTCCTGCCGGGATGAGCCCTTATTCCCCGGTATCGTCTTCTATCCGGGCGCCGTCCTGAAAAGTACGGTCTGCGGCAATGAACTCTATCTTACACATGGCCACCAGGCGGATTTCTTCAACAGCGTCCTGTGGCGTACGGCACGTTTTCTGGTCAGATACGTGTGGAGACCGTTAGAATCTGTCGGATTCCTGGACCCTACCAGCGCGGCGAAGAATAATACCAAGAAGAAAAAGACAGAGAACCGTCTGTCCCTATGGGCCAGGAAGAACGGCTGCATCCTGATTACAGGCCACACACACCGCCCCATGCTCCACTCCCCGTCACTCTTCACGCTTATCTCAATGTCCGTATCTATCGGCACC
>CANODD010000148.1 GCA_947564705.1 uncultured Dorea sp.
CGTTTGGATATCTTTGTCCCGCTTTTGTTTTTCCCGGTACTGTCATTTGTGCATCCTCCTTCTTTAGAATATGTATCATTTGATAGTATTATATGGATTCCGCTTAAGGAAGTCCATAAACACAATTAGACAAAACATACAGTAAATGATACAATATATCTAATAGAAGAAAACGGCAGTTTATCATGGGATGGCTGCCGGAACAAGGAGGCGGAATATATGTATCTGAATACCGGTTATTTAAATAATTCCCGAATAGATTTTAAAGACAGGTCAAGACCGCTGATTGTGGGGAGCTGCGGGACTTATAAACTTCTTACATGCCCCAGGATGCCGACCTACCGTCCCCGGGGGAGACTGGATTTCCAGATTATATATGTATCTGCCGGGGCTGCACATTTTCATTTTGGCCATGCAGAAAATGATACGGTAGTTACGGCGGGGAATATGGTGCTGTTCAGGCCGAAGGAATTCCAGAAGTATGAATATTATGCCGCAGATCAGACGGAGGTGTACTGGGTTCACTTTACCGGAGGGGATGTGACGAATATCTTGAGGAAATACGGGGTCAAGGATGATATGCGTGTATTTTATACAGGTACTTCTCTGGAATATGAACGAATATTTAAGAGGATGATCCTGGAGCTTCAGCGCTGCCAGAGCGATTATGAGGAGATGCTGACGATACTTCTTAAGCACCTTCTTATTCTCATACACAGAAAGCTCTCGAAGCCTCGTATCTTGAAGAATGAATATCTGGAAAATGAGATGGAGACAGCGGCTCAATATTTTAACGACCAATACAACACAGAGATTCATGTGGAAGAATATGCCGCGTCCAGGGGCATGAGCATCAGTTGGTTTATCCGTAATTTTAAGGCATATACAGGTACTACGCCGATGCAGTATATCGTCTCTGTCCGTATCGCGAACGCACAGGTACTGCTTGAGACGACAACGTATACGGTATCGGAGATCGGCCGTATTGTGGGATATGAGAATCCGCTGTATTTCAGCCGTATGTTTCATAAGCAGAAGGGATTCTCGCCGACGGAGTACAGAAAACAGTGTGAAGGGGGATTAATCAGATGAAGAACAAGAAATTATTTTTAATTTTTATGGTTTGCGCGATGTTGTTGGGATGCTCAAAAGCAGAAAAGGAGCAGGGCGTCCAGAGAGAAGAGGCGGCTAATAAGGTGATAACAGCTATGTTTACAGGCCCAAATGAAGATTTATGTAATGAATCGGCGTTTGAAATGATAGGAGAGGGGATAGATACATCCACAGAGCGGGGAGACGGCTGGGAAGAACTGAAACAAAATTGGAAGGATTTGGTTGGCGAGTATTTTGTATCAGAGGTATTTGACACGTTTGTTGAAATGGGACCGGCAAACCAATTTCTGTCCGAAGCATACATTAGAGAAGAAACGATGTCTGTAGAAGAGATTGAAGGATCTCAAAAAGAAGAAGACACAGAAGTATATCTGGTACATTGGCTTATGGGAGAAGAGGAACGAGAGGATAAAATTTTCTTCAGATACGATTCGGAAGGGCTGATTGAAGAAGTGAAAGTTCTTTAGAATCCAATTTTAAATTGGTTACGCTGCTTTAAAACAGAGTGTGCTCTAAAAGTCTTGCATTTTGTTCTAAAAAGTGTTAATATGTAAAAGGTTTGAAAGACAAAGTATCATAAGCGTACCAGATGAGGAGAACAATTTCATATGACAGGTGGAGAGCTATTACAGACATTGCTTGAATCATTCCGAGCCAGCTATGATGTGGAGAGAACCTGCGATATCAATGGGGATATCTATGACGCATATGCCAGTTTTAATGCTGCCAGTGCGAAATATGTCCTCGTGAAGAGAGCAGAACTTTGGCGGGCAGAATGTTTTGAGCATGTCTTTTTTCGTGTTGAAAAGAAAATGATGGAAGCTGATACTTTGGACAGGTTCCGCGAGCAGCTTATAACATATATTGAGCCTCAGATGGTACGTCATGGGGAGAAATATCCGCCCAAAGACCACATGTATACCTATATGACTTTGATCAGTATCTGTGAGGATGGTTTGTCAGAAGAGGCGGCGAAGAAAGTTCGTTCTTTTCACTATGAGAGAAATTATAAGCTGACGATCCGGGGATACAGCGAGGCAAGAATTCTGGTATTTGATCTGAAGAACAGGAGGCTGCTTGGCAACCGGGCGGCCAGGGAACTTGTAAAAGGCTATAAAAAGTCCGGAATATTCTGACTTTATAGCATATATCATTTTTATAATTAACGTACTCTTGGAATCAGGCGGAATGTGATTCCGGGAATACATCATAACAGACTGGAGGTATAAAGAATGAATGGTGTATTAGTACTGGTAGCCGGTATTGCAATCCTTGTGATTGCCTATCTTACATACGGCAAATGGCTTGCGAAGCAGTGGGGGATCGATCCGTCCAGAGAGACGCCGTCCCATACAGAAGAAGATGGAGTGGATTATGTCCCGGCGAAAGCGCCGGTGTTGATGGGACATCATTTCTCATCAATCGCAGGTGCGGGACCGATCAACGGACCGATTCAGGCTGCGGTATTCGGATGGGTTCCGGTATTCTTATGGGTATTGATCGGAGGCATCTTCTTTGGAGCGGTACATGATTTCGGCGCGTTATTTGCATCTATCCGTAACAAAGGGCAGTCTATCGGTGAAGTGATAGCCGACGCGATGGGTTCAAAGGCGAAGAAATTATTTATCATTTTCTCGTATCTGACGCTGATTCTTGTAGTGGCGGCATTTGCGTCTATCGTGGCGAATACGTTTATGGCGACATACACAGAGGAGGGGGCGGTTGACTATGCTGCAAGCGCGGCGAATGCGACGACGGCTATGATCTCCATCCTGTTTATTATCATCGCGGTTGCGTTCGGGTTTCTTGTATATCGCAGAAATGCAGGGCTTGCGGTATCAACCGTTATCGGTGTGGCGGCGATTGTCGTCTGCATGGTAATCGGGCTTAAGTGGCATCCGCTTTATCTGAGCAATAAGGTATGGATGATCATCGTGGGAATCTATATCTTGGCGGCGTCTGTTGCGCCGGTATGGATTCTGCTTCAGCCCCGGGATTACCTGAGTTCATTTCTGCTTTATTTTATGATGCTGGTGGCTGTTGTGGGGATTATTGGCTGTGGATTTACAGGCGGCGCACAGATGGATATACCGGCGTTTACAGGGTTTAAGGATACGCTTGCGCCCACGGGCGCGTCCCTGGGATATATGTTCCCGGCCCTGTTCGTAACCATTGCCTGCGGGGCGATCTCGGGCTTTCATTCACTGGTGGGTTCCGGCACGACGGCGAAGCAATTGAATAGTGAGAAGGATGCGCAGCCCATCGCGTATGGCGGTATGTTGATTGAGTGTGCGCTGGCGATTATTTCCCTGTGCGCAGTTGGTTATATCTGGGGAAATTATGCATCCGGCGAGACGGTAACGCCCACGGTCGTATTTGCAACGGGTATCTCGAAGATGCTCGGCACGATTCCGGGATTGGGAGGAACCGAGAAGATCGCTTATACGCTTCTTGTACTTACGGTGTCGGTATTTTGCCTGACATCGTTGGATACGGCGACACGTCTGGCACGTTATATGTTCCAGGAATTCTGGCTGGAGCCGGGAGAGACTTATAAAGATGTGACAGGATATAAGAAGACGCTTACGAATCCATTCGTAGCGACGCTGATTACGGTTGTCCTTGGAATCGGTCTGGGACTTACCGGCTATGCGAATATCTGGCCGCTATTCGGCGCAGCGAACCAGCTTCTGGCGGCGCTTGGGTTATTGGCAGTCGCGACGTGGCTAGGAAAGGCAGGGAAGAATAACAGGATGTTCCTCTTTCCGATGGCGTTCATGCTCGTTGTGACGATTACATCTCTTTGTTTTACGCTTAAGACGAATTTCGCCGGAATCTCGGCAGGCGGAGAAGGTGTGACCTGGTGTATTGTGCGTGCGGTAATCTCGGCGCTTCTGATTATCCTTGCAGTGATCCTCGCAGTTGACGGAGTGAAGACGATGAAGAGACAGAAGAAGGGATAGAATTCGGAGAATATGGCATGTCCGACAGTCGTTCAATCTGAAACAATAATCAGTTTAAAAAGCAAACGAATTAACAGGCTATCTTCTATTGCAGTAGAAGATAGCCTTTTCTGCTGCTTGCCATTTTTATAAAATGTCTGATTGTTTTCCGGCGTCTGCTTTCCTTGGATAAAAGCTAAATTTCAGATATAGAAGATGCTCTCATTGCCGGGAATACGGATATGCTTCTCTCAAGGATTCCTTTCATATGTGCGATCGCAATCCCGTAATTTGTCATGGGTACGTGGGCGTCCTCGGCGCATTTCTGACGGTATCTCATCTCGCGTTCATTCAGCGTGCAGCCGCCGCAGTGAACGATGAGCCGGTACTTTTGCAGGTCTAAGGGAAATTCTGTCCCGCTGGTGAATTCGAAATTTAATTCTTTTCCTGTATGTTTCCGAATAAAGTTCGGCAGTTTTACGGTGCCGATATCTTCACACTGCCTGTGATGGGTACAGCCTTCAGATATCAGGACGGTATCCCCGTCGCCAAGAAGATCAAGAGTTCTTGCGCCGTCCACAACAGATTGAAGACTCCCCTTGTATCTCGCGAATAAGATAGAGAAAGAAGTCAGAGGAATATCCTCCGGCACGGCGGCGGCAACCTGTTCGAAAGCCTGGCTGTCCGTGATGACGAGGGCGGGAGGCTTTCCAAGAGAAGCTAAGGTTTGCTTAAGCTCGGTGTCCCTTGTTACGACTGAGACGGCGCCTGCTTCCAGAATATCCCGGATGGTTTGCTGCTGCGGGAGGATCAGCCGCCCTTTTGGGGCGGCTTTGTCGATAGGGACGACAAGGACTGCCAGGTCGGAAGGTTTTAACAGATCACCGACGATTTGAAGCCGTGTGTCCGGAAGGGGACTCAGGGAAGCGATCTGTTCTTTTAGCTCCTCTATATGCATCCGTGCGGCGGTGCTGATCCACATAACCAGCGGAGGGGTGCATTTTGCAAAACGCTGCGTCACGGATGTGAGTATGGCGGGCATGTCGCTTTCTGAGATCAGGTCCGCCTTGTTCAGAACGATGATACAAGGGATGGATTTGGCGTGTATCGTATGAAAGATTTCGATATCCTCTTTCGCTATGCCGGCAGTTCCGTCTACGACAAGTACGGCAATGTCCGTCTTGTTTAATACCTGACGCGCCTTTTGGATTCTGAGGGCGCCAAGCTCTCCTTCGTCGTCGAGACCTGGAGTATCGATCATAACCACCGGGCCGAGAGGAAGAAGTTCCATGGATTTTAGCACCGGATCAGTTGTGGTTCCTTTGATATCGGATACGATAGAGAGGTTTTGACCGGTCAGTGCATTGATAACGCTGGATTTTCCGGCATTTCTTCTGCCGAAGATACCGATGTGTATACGTTCGGCGGAGGGGGTATCATTTAAACTCATAGCAGTAAGCCTCCTTCTATTTTATAGATTGTTTATTCGGAGTTTCTCTTGCGGCAGGTCATTGCTGTTTTTTTGCCTTGCGCTTTCATCAGAAACGGAAATCTCTCCGGTTGTTCTCGCGGATCAGCTTCAGGTTCTCCAGTACGACAGAGCGTGCTTTCTCATTAGGAACATTCAAGACTTCTCTGTCGATCAGTTTATCGCCGATCGCTTTTGTGGCGGGAGAGGCGTAATCCATCAGGTACTCTTCTAAGGTCATCAATGCGTTAGGATGGCAGCAGTTCTGGATTTGTCCGCTTTTACACAGAGACATAAAACGGTCTCCGGTCCGTCCTTCGCGGTAACATGCGGTACAGAAGCTCGGGATATAGTCCATCTCCATAAGCCACCGTACGACCTCGTCCAATGTACGGTTGTCAATGACGTCAAACTGTTCGGATTTCTCATCCTCCGGCTCCGGTTCGCAATATCCTCCGACACTGGTTCTGGAACCGCCGCTGATCTGGGAGATGCCAAGGTGGAGGACACGTTCCCGGGTCTTCTGGCTCTCGCGGGTGGAGATGATCATGCCGGTGTAAGGGACGGCGATTCGGATGCAGGCTACGATCTTCGCAAAGGTATCGTCGTCGATTCCGTTTGTAAAGGAAGAGGCGTCGATGTCGTCTGCATTGCGGAGCCTTGGCACGCTGATGGTGTGGGGGCCGACGCCGAAAGCGGCCTCTAAATGTTCCGCGTGCATCAGGAGACCGGCAAATTCATAGCGGTATTTGTCCAGCCCGAACAGGACGCCAACGCCAACGTCGTCGATTCCGCCCTCCATAGCCCGATCCATAGCCGTAGTGTGATAATCGTAGTCATGCTTTGGTCCGGTGGGATGAAGCTTTAGGTAATTTTCTTTGTGATAAGTCTCCTGGAACAAGATGTAGGTTCCGATTCCTGCCTCCTTCAGCAGACGGTAATTGTCAACGGTAGTCGCGGCGATATTGATATTCACGCGGCGGATTGCGCCGTTCTTGTGCTTGATGCTGTAGATGGTGTTGATACAGTCCAGATAATACTCCATTGTATTGTGAACCGGATCTTCCCCGGCTTCCAGGGCAAGTCGTTTGTGTCCCATGTCCTGAAGGGCGATAACTTCCCTTCGTATATCCTCTTGAGTCAGTTTCTTTCTGGCAATGTGCTTATTCTTCATATGATACGGACAGTAAGTGCAGCCGTTGATACAGTAGTTGGACAGGTACAGAGGCGCGAAAAGCACGATACGGTTTCCGTAGAAATCCTTCTTGATCTGTTCAGCCAGCCGGAAGATCTTCTGGTTCATATTCTCGTCTTCACAGGCGAGAAGGACGGATGCTTCCCGGTGAGAAAGCCCTTTG
>CANODD010000149.1 GCA_947564705.1 uncultured Dorea sp.
CCAGCGTGCAGATGATAGCCGCGCTCGGGACCTTCTCCGTTCCATTCCTGATTCTGCCCTGGATTCACTGGTAAAGGAAGTTCAGTGTTTTGAAGAAGATTACGCGAAATACTGCGGGAATATTTGAAAGATACTGAGGAATTCCTGCATAACACACAGGCTGCTGCAAATTCATCCGTTTTGCAGCAGCCTTTCATCTCTGTACTTATAACCTCTTCTCAAAATTGCCGATTACCGTGGAGCCTTCCGTCAGGATCATAAATGCATTCGGATCGATACCATGCACGATCTGCTTGATCTGCCCTACCTCATATTTGGAAATCATAACAAAGAGGATATACGACCGCATACGCGTATACGCTCCCTCCCCGTTCCAGGTAGTAACCCCGCGCCCGGTCTGCTCCATGATAGCCTGGGATATCCCAAGCTTCTTGGTAAATATCATAACACTCATATTAATATTCTGGATATGTATCTTATCTACCGTCAACGCAAATACCGTCGCGTAGATCAGCGAATATATGACGATCTCAATGTCAAACATAAACAGACAGATTCCATATACTACCAGATTCAGGAAAATATTTACCTGTCCCACGCTGATATTCAGCCTTTTCTTCAGGCAGCATACGCCGATGATGTCCGGACCGCCGGCCGTTCCTCTTCCTCTGAGTATCACGCCGCTTCCAAAGCCTGCTATAATCCCGCCTATAATACACGCCGTCAGATAATCCTCAATAATCGGCGTCGCCGGTACCGGCACCAGTACAAGAAAGATACTGATGACGGTCGTACCAAAAAGCGATTTGACAAAAAATCCCTTTCCCATAATCCGATATCCCATGTAAAACAAAGGAACATTCAATATATAATAAATCGCGCCCGCAATATCCATCCCCGGCGGCATCTTTATATGCAATACGCTCACCAGAAACGTACGGATCAACTGCGCGATACCCATAAAGCCTCCGTTATACAGTGCAAGCGGCGTAATCAGCATATTCAGGCCGATCGAATAAGCCAGGCTGCCGATCACAATCAGAGACGCCTGAGTCACCGTCTCTCTCTTTCTGATATCCATCTTCCCCAACATGAAACCTCAATCCTCCTGCTTTCATCTTAATGTATCCAGTTCTATTCCGGTAATCTGCTTCTCTTCACCTCTTCTTGATCTTCCCGGATCAGATTCCTGACCGCCTCCACCGCGACACGAACCGCCATATCCGTATCATGGACAACAGGGTTCTCCAGACCTTCCTTTTCCCTCTCCTGATTCGCAACTACAAGGAAGCAAGATCCCGCCCTGACATGCAGACTGCCCGCAACGATGAACAATGCAGCCGACTCCATCTCCGACGCGAGACATCCCATCCTCTTCCACGCCTCCCACTTATTCAGCAATTCATAGCAAACCGGCTTCGTCTCCGGAGAATGCTGCCCATAGAATGAATCCTTACACTGCACAACGCCTGCATGGTATGGCTTACGAAGCCCCTTCGCCGCCTCTATCAATGCATTAACCACCTGGATATCAGCCACTGCCGGATATTCAATCGGCGCATATTCCCTGCTCGTTCCTTCCATTCTGACCGCCCCGGTTGCAATGACGACGTCGCCGCTCATTACATTAGTCTGCATACCGCCGCAGGTGCCGATTCGGACAAAGGTATCCGCTCCCGCATTCACAAGCTCTTCCATCGCAATAGCCGCGGACGGACCGCCGATACCTGTCGACGTCACGCTTACTTTAACCCCGTCCAGATAACCGGTATAGGTCACGTATTCCCTGCTGTCTGCGATCAACTTCGCGTCGTCAAAATACTTCGCAATCTTCCCGCAGCGCTTAGGATCTCCAGGAAGAATCACATATCTCCCCACATCTCCCCTGCCCGCCTGGATATGATATTGCTTATCCGGATTCTCTGAATAATTCATAAAGATATCCCTCCCCTTTCTATTCTTTTTCCTGAACTCTCTACTGTTCTTATTATATGAGATAAGCCGTATAAAGTAAAGACTGCCGGAAGATGAATTCTCCGGCAGTCTCTATATACAAACTATCTGTCCAACAGATGACATGCTACCATGTGTCCCGGCGCCACTTCACGAAGCTTCGGGATCTCGCCTCTGCAGCGTTCTGTCGCATACTCGCAGCGTTCCGCGAACCTGCAGCAATCCTTCGGGTTGATGGGACTTGGGATCTCACCTTTGATAGGGATACGCTCATTCGCTTTCGCCTTCTTCGGGTCCGCCTCCGGAATCGCTGACAGCAGAGCCTTCGTATACGGATGCTGTGTATTCGAGAAGAGCTCTTCTGTCTCCGCCGTCTCCACGATCGTACCCAGATACATTACAACCACACGGTCGGAAATGTATTTTACAACACTTAAGTCATGGGCAATAAAGAGATACGTCAATCCCATAGTCTCCTGAAGATTCTTCAGCATATTGATAACCTGAGCCTGGATAGACACATCAAGAGCAGAGATCGGTTCGTCACAGATGATGAATTCCGGATCTACAGAAAGCGCTCTTGCAATACCGATACGCTGTCTCTGTCCGCCGGAGAACTCATGCGGAAAACGTGACATATGATCCTTGTTAAGGCCAACCGTCTCAAGAAGCTTCTCCACCTTCTCGTCTACTTCCTTCTGGGTCATTCCATGCTGTTTCAGGCCCTCGCCTACAATCTCCTTGACCGTCATACGCGGATTCAGGGAAGAGTATGGATTCTGGAAGATCATCTGTACCTTCTTACAGAATTCCTTCTGCTCTGCCCTTGACAGCTTCATAATATCCTTCCCGTCATAGAGAATCTCACCTTTGGTCGGATTATATAACCGGATCATACACCGCCCGGTAGTAGACTTCCCACACCCGGACTCTCCTACCAGACTGACAGTCTCACCTTTATTTATATGAAACGTTACGTCGTCTACCGCCTTCAACGTCTCTTTCCGGCTGATATGAAAATATTTACATAAATGATTCACCTGTACGAGAGGCTGATTCGATTCACTGCCTGCCATTATTCCACCTCTCCTTTCTTTATCACAGTTTTCTTTATATCTGTATCCGGAGCAAATTCATGCTGCAGCCAGCAGCAGGTCTTATGCTCTTCGGAGAGCGTATACGTCTCCGGCGGCGTATCGATACAGACGTCCATACAATACTCGCACCGGGCCGCGAACGGGCATCCAACCGGAGGAGAGAACAAGTCAGGAGGTGTCCCTTCGATTGGTTTTAATTTTTCTCCCTTAGCGGTATCCAGCCTTGCGATCGACTGCATCAGGCCTTTCGTATACGGATGGGCTGTCTCATAGAAGATCTCGTCCACCGTTCCTCTCTCCACAACTTTTCCGCCGTACATAACCAGAACACGATCACAGAGCTTCGCTATAACACCCAGATCATGGGTGATCAGTATGATAGAAGTCCCCAGTGTCTTCTGCAGGTTCTTAAGCAGATCCAGGATCTGCGCCTCGATCGTAACGTCCAGAGAGGTCGTCGGCTCGTCGGCAATAACGATACTCGGACTTCCAACCAAAGCAATTGCGATCATGACACGCTGCTTCATACCGCCGGACAGCTCATGCGGGTACTGCTTGTACCTGCGCTCTCCGTCGGAGATTCCAACCAGCTTCAGGATTTCCAATGCTTTCTGCTTCTTCTCGGCAGCGCTCATATTCTTTTTGCCGACAAAGACTTCCTCAATCTGCTTGCCGATTCTCATGGTAGGATTCAAGGAAGTCATAGGGTCCTGGAAGATGAATCCAATCTCGGTTCCGCGGATATTGCGCAGCGCTTTCTTATCCATCTTCAGTACGTCGTTTCCCTTATAGAGAATCTCACCGCCTTCAAAGAATCCCGGCGGTTCCGGATTCAGACGCATGATACAGGAAGAAGTAACGCTCTTCCCACATCCGGACTCTCCTACGATACCGAGGATCTCACCCGGACGCACCTCAAAGCTTACGTCACGGACTGCCTTTACGACACCCCCGTATGTATGAAAGGAGAATGTCAGATTCTTAACTTCTAATAAATTTTCCATCTTCTTACTCCTTTCCTATTCTGTTCCCCGAAGCTTCGGGTCAAATGCATCCCGAAGTCCGTCGCCCAACAGATTCAGCGCCAGCATAGTCGTACAGATCAGCACGGCCGGCACAACAACCTGATATGGATGAATACGCAGCTGCGCGATACCTTCTTTCGCAAGTACTCCCCAACTGCACCCCGGCGGCTTGATACCGAGACCGATATAGCTTAAGAACGCCTCCTGGAAGATCGCGCCCGGAATCGCCATCGTCAGGTTCGTAATAATAAGTCCCATTACATTCGGCAATATATGCTTAATAATGATCACCATGTCCGGCACGCCAAGGATTCTTGCCGCCGCCACAAAATCAGATTCACGCAATTTCAGCACTTCACCGCGGACAAACCGGCAGCTTCCGATCCACCCAACCATGCACATCGCAATGATCAGACAGTGAACGCCGTTACCGATTACAACCATTAAGAGGATCGTCACGATCATGCTGGGGATTCCGTACAGTACGTCCACGATACGCTGGATCAGCATATCCACCTTGCCGCCGTAGAATCCTGAGATACCTCCAAGGATAGATCCGATGCAAGCATTGATAATGCTCGCCGCGAATCCGATCGTAAGCGATACCCGCGCGCCCATCCAGGAACGTACCCAGAGATCCCTGCCTAAAGCATCAGTACCAAACCAATGTTTTGACGAAAGGCTCTGACTCATCTCATTTACATTCTGTGTCGAATAGTCATATTGACTGAACATCGGCGCAAATATCGCCAAAAGTATGTATAATCCAATCAAACATAATGAAAAGAATGCTATCCTGTTCTTACGGATACGCCTCCACGCATCCTGCCAGTAACCGATATTCGGACGGGAAATGGACTCCATGCTCTTTGTATTCTTTCCAATAACCTTAAATCTCTCTCTTGTTATCTCTGCCATGTCCATTCACCTACGCTTTCTTTCCGCTGAGACGGATTCTCGGATCTATGATACCGTACAGAATATCTACGATCAATATCGCTATGACAAGAAACGCGCCATAGAAGATTGTCATTCCCAGAACCAACGTATAATCAGCCATATTAATACTGTCGACATAATATTTACCCATACCGGGAATCGCAAACAGCGCCTCAATTACAAACGTTCCTGTGAGTACCGCCGCAACTGTCGGACCCATAATCGTAATGATCGGGGTGATCGCGTTACGGATCTGATGCTTAAAGGTTACGCGGAATTCTGACAGTCCCTTCGCCCTTGCCGTCTTTGTATAGTCTGACGTAACTACTTCCAGCATACTGGAACGCATCAGACGGGATACCGACGCCAGCGTATAGAATCCTACCGCGATCGACGGAAGGATCGTATGCCTGAAGCTGGTATATTGCGCAACCGGAAGCAACTGCCACTTTATTCCAAAGAAATACTGCAGAAGTGATCCCATAATGAAATCCGGTATGGATGTTCCTATGATCGCGATTAAGATACACAGGAAATCAAGCTTCTTCCCACGGTTTAAAGCCGCTATAATTCCCAATATGATTCCAAAAAAGAACGCAAAACAAAGCGCCCTGATTCCCAGATCCGCAGAAAACGGGAATGATTCCGAGATAATACGGTTAACCGTACGTCCTTCGTATTTCATAGAGTAGCCAAGATCTCCACGGAAAACGTTCTTCATATAAGTCACATACTGTACCGGCAGCGGTTTATCAAGTCCGTAATATGCCTCAAGGTTCGCCCTAATCTCAGGCGTCATCTTTGGATTGGAAAACGGATCGCCCGGCAGCAGACGCACCAACACAAACACAATGCTGGCAAGCACAAACAAAGTCACGATTGCAAGCAGAACTCGTTTTACAATATATTTTGCCATGTGTTTCTCCTTTCTCTTCTTCATGTTTGACAATTTTGATTATTCCACACCTCTGTTTTTCTCCGAATAATCAAAATTGTCAAAAAGGGAAGCCGTAATACGGCTTCCCCCACCTCGCCAAAAATTATTCTGCTAAATCAGCATATACAAGGTTAAAGTCGTATCCGACGAAGTATACGTTGAAATTCTCAATCTTCGGATTTACAAGATATGTATCCTGACGAAGCTGAAGCGGTACTAAAGCGGCATCCTCCTCAAGGAAGAGTTTCTCAGCTGCAAACAGCAGATCCTGCCTTGCTTTCGCGTCTGTCTCAGTCGTAGACTTCTCAAGATACTCGTCATACTTCGGATTGTTATATCCGGAGTGGTTATACTGTCCGTCGCTGATCCACAGTTCAAGGTAGGAATATGCGTCAGAATAATCCGGTACCCATCCGGTAACTACCATATCATAATCCAGATCCTGCTCTCTCTGCAGTCTCTCTTTATATGTTACCTGGTCAATCTCAACCTTGATGCCAAGGTTCTTCTCATACTGCTCTTTCAGAACCTCCGCCTGCTTCTTAGCGCCCTCTGTATCTGTTGTAAGAAGTGTGATCTCAATATCTGCCGGAGAAGAAACGCCTAACTCGGAAACAGCTTTGTCAAGGTACTCTTTTGCTTTCGCATTGTCGTTCTCAAGCGGGAACGGCTCGTAAGGATAAGCCTCTCCATATGTAGTATCCGCTGAAGTTACATTTGGAAGGACAAGTCTCTGAGCCGGTACATATGTGTCATAGTTTACAAGAGTATTATATTCTTTTCTGTTTAAACCATAATTCATTGCAAATCTCAGGTTCTTATTTGCAAGCGCCTTACCCTCTGTCTGGAAGGTGAATCACAACGAATGAGGGAGGGATGCAGACGGATAAATGAAACTTTCTGCGAACCACGGAAAGCATTGCGGGCAC
>CANODD010000150.1 GCA_947564705.1 uncultured Dorea sp.
TTCTTATGCAAGACAGTTCTTGGGGCAGATGGAGAAGCCGGATGTGGAGAGTATTGAAGGCTTGTCACCGGCGATATCAATCGATCAGAAATCGACGAATAGGAATCCGAGATCTACGGTGGGGACGGTAACGGAGATATACGATTATTTTCGTCTTCTCTATGCCAGAATCGGGATACCGCATTGCCCTAAATGTGGTAAGGAGATTAAGAAGCAGACGGTAGATCAGATGGTTGATCAGATCATGGAGCTGCCGGAGAGGACGAAGATTCAGTTGCTGGCGCCGGTGGTGCGAGGACGGAAGGGAACGCATGCTAAGCTGTTTGAAAGATCCAGGAAGAGCGGATATGTCCGTGTTCGTGTGGATGGAAATCTCTATGAATTGTCGGAAGAGATTACACTGGATAAGAATATTAAGCACAATATTGAGATTATCGTGGATCGTTTGATGGTTAGAGAGGGAATTGAGCAGCGGCTGACAGATTCTATCGAGACGGTTCTTGGACTGGCAGAAGGGCTGCTGATTGTGGATGTCATAGATGGGGAGCCAATTAATTTCAGCCAGAGTTTTTCCTGTCCGGATTGCGGAATCAGCATTGAAGAGATTGAGCCAAGGAGTTTTTCGTTTAACAATCCATTCGGAGCCTGTCCGGAATGCTTCGGACTGGGATATAAGATGGAATTTGATGAGAACCTGATTATTCCCAATAAGAATTTAAGTATTATGGAAGGTGCGATCACGGTTATGGGATGGCAATCCTGTAATGATAAGAAGAGTTTTTCTTATGCGATTCTGGAGGCATTATGCAGGGAGTATCATTTTTCTTTGGATACGCCGTTTCAGGATTATCCGAAAAAGATACACGATATCTTAATTCACGGGACGAATGGAAAAGAAGTGAGAGTCCATTATAAGGGACAGCGGGGGGAAGGCACGTATGACGTGGCGTTTGAAGGATTGCTGCGTAATGTGGAGCGGCGTTACCGTGAGACGGCTTCGGAAGCTTCCAAGGCAGAATATGAAGAGTTTATGCGTATTACTCCCTGTCATGAATGTAAAGGTCAGAGGTTAAAGCCAGGGGCTCTTGCAGTAACGATCGGTGAAAAGAATATTGCGGAGGTGACCGCGTTATCCATAGAGCGTTTACAGGAATTTTTGAATCAGTTAGAGTTAAGCAGACAGCAGATGATGATTGGCGGGCAGATTCTGAAAGAGATCAAAGCCCGGATTCGATTTTTGATGGAAGTGGGGCTTGATTATCTCACCCTTGCCCGGGCGACGGGGAGTTTGTCAGGCGGGGAGGCCCAGCGTATCCGTCTGGCGACACAAATCGGTTCCGGATTGGTGGGAGTTGCCTATATTCTGGATGAGCCGAGTATCGGTCTGCACCAGAGGGATAATGATAAACTCCTGGGAACTCTGAAACATCTGAGAGATCTGGGTAACTCAGTCATCGTTGTGGAACATGATGAAGATACGATGCTGGAGGCGGACTATATTGTAGATATCGGGCCGGGAGCAGGTGAGCATGGCGGAGAAGTTGTGGCGCAGGGAAATGCGAAGGAGATTATGAAGAACAAGGATTCTATTACCGGAGCATATTTAAGCGGTAAGCTGCGCATTCCTGTACCAAAAGAGCGTGCAAAGCCCTCCGGATGGCTTAAGGTAATCGGCGCCCGGGAGAATAATCTGAAGAATATAGATGTAGAATTTCCGTTGGGAGTTATGACTTGCGTGACAGGTGTGTCTGGATCCGGAAAAAGTTCTCTGGTTAATGAAATCCTTTATAAGCGGCTTGCCAGAGAACTTAACCGGGCGCGGACGATTCCGGGTAAACATGATGCAATTGAGGGGATAGACAGACTTGATAAGGTGATTAACATTGATCAGTCACCAATCGGGCGGACACCTCGGTCAAATCCGGCCACTTATACTGGGGTTTTTGATCTGATCAGAGATTTGTTTGCAGCGACGGCAGATGCAAAAGCAAAGGGGTATAAGAAAGGGAGATTTAGTTTTAATGTGAAGGGGGGCAGATGCGAGGCATGCAGCGGGGATGGAATTTTGAAAATTGAAATGCATTTCCTTCCTGACGTATATGTTCCTTGTGAGGTTTGTGGCGGTAAGAGGTATAATCGTGAGACATTAGAGGTAAAATATAAAGGTAAAAATATCTATGATGTTCTTAATATGACGGTAGAAGAAGCGTTGCATTTCTTTGAAAATGTGCCGAGTATCCGAAGAAAGATGGAGACATTGTATGATGTGGGGCTTTCCTATATTCGCCTGGGACAGCCGTCCACGACATTATCAGGCGGGGAGGCGCAGCGGATTAAGCTTGCGACGGAGCTGAGCAAGAGAAGTACGGGGAAGACAATTTATATATTGGACGAGCCGACGACGGGACTGCATTTTGCAGATGTTCATAAATTGACGGAGATACTCTGCCGTCTGTCATCAGACGGAAATACGGTGATTGTAATCGAGCATAATCTGGACGTGATCAAGACGGCGGATTATATCATAGATATCGGGCCGGAAGGCGGGGACAAAGGCGGCACGGTAATCGCGAAAGGAACACCGGAGGAGGTGGCGGAAAATCCAGTCTCCTACACTGGTAAATATATTGAAGCGATGCTGCGGAAATGATGCGGACAGAACACGCGTACTTCAGACTTTGGTTAGCTGCACGTATTTTGTCGAATGATGAGTGACATTTCATGAAAAGGTATGATTCACAAAGATTTAAGGAAAAAAGGGTTTCCATTTTCTGTAAAGTTGATTATAATGGAACGAGCACGAAGAGGTGCGTAATTATGAGATCAACAGAGGATAATCACATAGAAATGCGCAAGATTCAAGTCAACAAATGATAATTATATAGATAGCATAGGAAAGGGGAAGTAAGATGTCAGTAGATATCGGAATTGACTTGGGAACTGCCAGTGTCTTAGTTTATGTAAAAGGAAAAGGCGTCATTTTAAAGGAACCGTCTGTGGTTGCTTACGACAGGGATACGAACGCGATAAAAGCCATTGGGGAAGAAGCACGTCTGATGTTAGGGAGGACACCGGGAAATATTGTAGCCGTCCGTCCTCTTAGGCAGGGAGTCATTTCGGATTATACGGTGACAGAGAAGATGATAAAGTACTTTGTACAGAAAGCGTTGGGAAAGCGGACATTTAAGAAGCCGAGGATCAGTATCTGTGTGCCGAGTGGTGTAACGGAAGTGGAACGCAAGGCGGTGGAAGAAGCAACGTATGCGGCAGGAGCCAGAGAAGTGAATCTGATTGAAGAGCCGGTGGCTGCAGCAATCGGCGCAGGGATTGATATCTCGAAGCCGTGTGGTAATATGATCGTGGATATCGGAGGAGGAACGGCCGATATTGCAGTGATTTCCCTGGGTGGAACCGTGGTAAATTCTTCGATCAAGATTGCGGGGGACGATTTTGATGAGGCGATTGTCCGTTATATGCGCAAGAAGCATAATCTTCTGATCGGAGAGCGGACGGCGGAAGATATCAAGATTAAAATTGGTACAACCTATCCGTTAATTGAAGATGAGGCAATAGAAGTAAGAGGACGGAATCTTGTCACGGGACTTCCGAAGACAGTGACCGTGACATCTCTTGAAACAGAAGAGGCATTGCGGGAACCGACAGGGCAGATTGTGGAAGAAGTGATTAATGTATTAGAGCGTACACCTCCGGAATTATCGGCGGATATTCTGGATCGAGGCATTATGCTTACAGGGGGCGGCTCTATGCTTCGGGGCTTGGAGGAACTGATAGAGGAGAAGACCGGGATCAATACGATGACTGCAGAAGATCCGATGAAGGTTGTTGCGATTGGGACAGGGCAGTTTGTTGAATTAGTGAGCGGGCGAAAAGAATTCTAATGAACAGCATAAAAGGATATGTAGAACATATTGTATATAGGAACGAAGAAAATGGATATACAGTATTTAATCTGAATAATGAAGATGGAGAAGTGACATGTATAGGAAGTTTTCATTATATTGATGAAGGCGAATTGCTGAAACTTACAGGTGAATATACGACGCACAAATTATATGGGATGCAGTTCAGGGTAGAGAGTTGCGAAGTGTGTGAACCAGAGGATCTGATTTCGATCGAAAAATATCTTGGGTCAGGGGCAATAAAAGGAATAGGCGCTGCTCTGGCCGGAAAGATTGTGAAAAAGTTTAAGGAAGATACATTTAGGGTTATAGAGGAAGAACCCGAGAGATTGGTTGAGATTAAAGGGATCAGTGAGCGGAAGGCACGGGAGATCTCTGTTCAGATTGAAGAGAAAAAGGATATGCGCCAGGCAATGCTCTATCTGCAGAAATACGGGATTTCTACAACGTTGGCAGCAAAGATTTATCAGCATTACGGGCAGAATGTATATCACGTTATAGAAGAAAATCCATATCAGTTGGCAGATCATATTTCAGGGGTCGGATTTAAGATTGCAGATGAGATCGCGTCAAGAGTCGGGATTCATAAGGATTCCGACTACCGTATCCGCAGCGGTATATTCTATACAATTTTGCAGAGTGTGGGAGAAGGCCATATCTATCTGGAGCAGGAAGTACTGCTCAGACGAGCAGGAGAATTGCTGAGAGTAGAGATACAGGATATCGAGAAATATTTGATGGATCTTGCCATTGAGAAAAAGATTGTGATGAAAAATGAAGAGGGGGGAATGCGTGTCTATTCCTCACATTATTACTATATGGAGATGAATGTGGCAAGAATGCTGCATGATTTGAGTATAGAAAATAAAGTGGAAGAAACAGAGGTTAAGCAGAGACTTTTAGCGATTGAAGAAAGTACCGGGCTTTGTTTGGATGAAATGCAGAGAACGGCTGTTCTTAAGGCGGTCAGATATGGAATTATGGTATTGACGGGAGGTCCGGGAACCGGAAAGACGACGACGATCAATGCTATGATTCGTTTCTTTGAAAGCGAGGGATTGGATATTTTGTTAGCTGCGCCTACCGGAAGAGCGGCTAAAAGGATGACGGAAGCCACTGGGTATGAAGCCCAGACTGTCCATCGGCTCCTGGAAGTCAGTGGGAATCCGGAGGATGACAGTATAAATGGGTTTCAAAGAAATGAAGAAAATCCGTTAGAGACTGACGTGATTATTATTGATGAAGTATCGATGTTGGATCTTCCGCTGATGTCTGCTTTATTAAAAGCGGTGATTCCGGGGACTAGATTGATTCTGGTCGGCGACTGTAATCAGCTTCCAAGTGTGGGACCGGGGAGTGTGCTGAAAGATATTATTGATTCTCGATGTTTTTCTGTTGTGATGCTGACGAAAATCTTCCGACAGGCGGAAGAAAGTGATATTATTGTCAATGCCCATAAGATTAATCGCGGAGAGGAAGTTTCGTTGGATAATAAAAGCCGGGATTTCTTTTTCTTAAAGCGTCAGGATGCAGATGTGATTATCAGTGTGGTAATTACACTTATTCGGAATAAACTGCCGAAATATGTGGAGGCGGATCCATATGATATCCAGGTCTTGACACCTATGCGCAAAGGGCTTCTGGGGGTAGAACGTCTGAACGGTATTCTTCAGGAGTATCTGAATCCGCCGGAATCGGGAAAGTCAGAGAAAGAATATGGAGACCGCTTGTTCCGGGAAGGTGATAAGGTGATGCAGATTAAGAATAATTATCAGTTGGAATGGAGAATCAAGACCAGACGCGGGATGACAATTGATAACGGCATGGGAATTTTTAACGGAGATATGGGTATCATTAAGAAGATTAATAATTACGAAGAAACCATGACTGTAGAATACGATGAGCATAGGGAAGTGAAATATCCGTATTCCCTGCTAGAAGAGTTAGAACTTGCATATGCGATCACCATACATAAATCACAGGGGAGTGAATATCCTGCAGTAGTGATTCCATTACTGCAGGGACCAATGCAGCTATATCACAGAAATTTGTTATATACGGCTGTTACGAGGGCGAGACGCTGTGTGACATTGGTCGGAAGTGATCAGGTGTTTCAGAAAATGATTCGGAATACGAATGAACACAAGCGTAATACAAGCCTTGAAAAGCGAATCCGAGAATTACAGTGATAGAATTCATTTCAATTTTCTTAAAATTAGTTGTAAAAAAAGCCGGTGTCTGGCTCTGGCCTGAGATATGTCCGTTTTGCGGTAAAGCCAGTAATCAGGGAATCTGTATGAATTGCAGAAAAAATCTGGAAACTCTGAGAATCAAAAGTCCAAGATGCATGCAATGTGGCAAGCCTGTCCGCCGTTCGGAACAGGAGTATTGCTATGATTGTATGCATGCGGCACATCTCTATGACAGAGGGTTAAGTCTGTGGCTTCACAGGAAACCTGTCAATCATTCCATATACCAATTTAAATATCATAATCAGAGACGATTTGGAGAAATATATGCGGAAGAGATCATCCGTGCGTATAGCCATATAATAAAAAAATGGAATCCTGATCTTATACTTCCCGTTCCGCTTCATAAAAAGCGCAGGAAAGAGCGGGGATATAATCAGGCGGCGCTTATCAGCAGAAAATTAGGAAGTGTTTTGGGGATTCCTGTGGATGAAAAGAGTCTGGTACGCAGAATCTATACGGCTCCGCAGAAAGAACTGGGGAAGCGGGAGAGAAGAGAGAATCTGAGTCTTGCATTTGCATTGAGAAAGGAGTTCTCATCAGTGCCTGCTGTACTTCTTGTTGACGATATATATACGACAGGAAGTACAATAGATGCTGTTGCCGGCCTTTTAAAGAAGAAAGGCGTCGAAAAAGTCTATTTTTTAACCATAAGTATTGGACAAG
>CANODD010000151.1 GCA_947564705.1 uncultured Dorea sp.
GGCTGTTTGCCCTGTCAGTTTTTCTGTTGTCGGTGACGCCAGGCCCGGATATGGGAAGACTGCATCTGAAGATATTTTTCATTGTCAAATCCAATTTTCATAAGTAAATCCCCTCGCATGTAACATTTATGATTGATTATATCCAACAAATAGTCTCAAAGTGAGACATGTACATCATTATTCAAAGTATACTACAAAATATAGGAAATTTACAATCTTAAATTTCCATAAAAAGAATAAAATAAACCTGACTTATCGGTAAAAAAATAAATCATCGGTCATCTTTGTATTGATTTCCCGAAGGGGTGTATTTATAATGGAAGGGAAGTACAGGAGGAAGAAGATGGATAACCAGAATAACAATCAAAACAATAACAATCAGAATAACCGAAATCCGAATAATAGAAATAATAAGCAGGGGTTCTCTTTTATTATATTAGTCACGTTGATCACATCGATCATGGTTATGGCTCTCTTTCAGTTCCAGGGAGCAGGGAGTGATAACGAGATTAGTTATGATGAATTTCTGGGGATGGTGGACGACGGTAAGGTAGAAGAAGTAGAGATCCAGAGCGGCAGAATCGTTATTACGGAGAAGAAAGAGAAAGGACAGAAGATCGCGAAGGAGTACTATACAGGCGTAGTGCGTGACGATTCGCTTGCGGAGAGGCTTGAGAAAGCGGATGTGAAGTTCAGCCAGCAGATTCCGGATACTACGTCCGCGATCATTGCACAGACGTTATTCTCCTTGATCCCGGTGGTGATCCTGGTAGGATTATTCGTCTGGATGACCAGGAAGATGACGAAGGGCGGAGGCATGATGGGAATCGGTAAGAGCAACGCCAAGATGTACGTGGAGAAGCAGACCGGCGTGACGTTTAAGGATGTCGCGGGACAGGATGAAGCGAAGGAGTCTCTGCAGGAGGTGGTTGATTTCCTGCACAATCCGGGGAAATATACCAGCGTAGGCGCGAAGCTCCCGAAGGGTGCGCTGCTTGTGGGACCTCCGGGAACCGGAAAGACTCTGCTTGCCAAGGCCGTGGCAGGAGAGGCGAAGGTACCCTTCTTTTCATTGAGCGGTTCTGCATTTGTGGAGATGTATGTAGGCGTCGGAGCCTCCAGAGTCCGGGACCTGTTCAAGCAGGCGCAGCAGATGGCGCCCTGTATCATATTCATAGACGAGATTGATGCCATCGGTAAGAGCCGTGATAATCAGATGGGCAGCAACGACGAGCGTGAGCAGACGTTAAACCAACTGCTGGCGGAGATGGACGGATTCGAGAGCAATAAGGGTCTTGTGCTGTTGGCAGCGACGAACCGGCCGGAGATCCTTGATCCGGCGCTTCTGCGTCCGGGACGTTTTGACCGCCGGATTGTCGTTGAAAAGCCGGACCTTAAAGGACGTGTGGATGTTCTGAAGGTTCATTCCAAGGACGTCCGTATGGATGAGACGGTAGATTTAGAAGCGATTGCGCTGGCTACGAGCGGGGCGGTAGGTTCGGATCTTGCCAACATGATCAACGAGGCGGCGATTACGGCCGTGAAGAAGGGAAGGACAGCCGTGTCCCAGTCCGATCTCTTCGAGGCGGTGGAAGTCGTTCTGGTAGGAAAAGAGAAGAAAGACCGTATCATGAGCCAGGAGGAGCGGAAGATCGTTTCTTATCATGAAGTCGGCCATGCTCTGGTGAGCGCGCTTCAGAAAGACGCGGAACCGGTACAGAAGATTACGATCGTGCCCAGGACGATGGGGGCGCTTGGTTACGTGATGCAGACGCCGGAAGAGGAAAAATTCCTGAACACGAAGAAAGAGCTTCACGCAATGCTTGTCGGAATGCTGGCAGGACGCGCGGCGGAGGAGATCGTATTCGATACGGTCACGACGGGAGCTTCCAATGATATTGAGAAAGCAACGAAGGTAGCCAGAGCCATGGTGACCCAGTACGGAATGAGCGAGAAGTTCGGGCTGATCGGCCTTGAGTCCATCCAGAACCGTTATCTGGACGGAAGACCGGTAAGCAACTGCGGTCAGGAGACGGCCTCGGAGATTGACAAAGAGGTGATGAAGCTTCTGAAGGATTCCTATGAGGCGGCGAAAGATCTTCTCAAAGGACACCGTAAAGCCCTGGATAAGATCGCAGCGTTCCTGATTGAGAAAGAAACCATCACCGGCAAAGAGTTCATGGAGATCTTCCACGAAGTGGAGGGGATCAACCCGGAGGATAAGAAAGAGAAGTCCGAAGACCGTATCGCCATGAATCCGGTTTCATTGGAGAAGACGGAAGAGACAGAAAAGACGGAAGATACAGAAGAGACAAAAAAGACAGAAGAGGCAGATAAGACAGAAGAGAGTTAAATATAGGGCTGTTGTAAGATGCGGCAATTCTGCACATGGGGTTCGTAAATATCACTGTAATTACAACCATATGCCGTGTGGATTTGGCATTTTGCGGCGGCCTTTTTGAATGGAGGGAGAACCGTGTTTGATATTCAGGAGGAATTGAAGAAGCTTCCGGGCAGTCCGGGGGTCTATATTATGCATGACGAGAAGGACGAGATCATCTATGTCGGGAAGGCCGTCAGCCTGAAAAACCGTGTGCGCCAGTATTTTCAGACCAGCCGCAATAAGGGGGTCAAGATAGAGCAGATGGTGACGCATATCACCCGCTTCGAATATATTGTCACGGATTCGGAATTGGAAGCATTGGTGCTGGAATGTAATCTGATCAAAGAACACAGACCAAAATACAACACGATGCTGATGGACGATAAGACGTATCCGTTTATCAAGGTGACGGTGGACGAGCCGTATCCAAGGGTCATGCTGGCAAGGAGGATGCAAAAAGACAGGGCGAAGTATTTCGGACCCTATACCAGCGCGGGCGCGGTGAAGGACACCATAGAGCTGATACGGAAGATCTACAATATCCGAAGCTGCAGCCGGAAGCTGCCGAAGGATATGGGGAAGGAAAGACCCTGTCTGAATTATCATATCCATCAATGTATGGCGCCCTGCCAGGGTTATATCTCCGAAGAGAATTATAAGAAGTCGATACAGAAAGCGGTGCATTTTCTAAACGGCGATTATGATCTGATATTGAAGGAATTGGAAGAGAGGATGCAGGAGGCGTCGGAAGCCCTGGAGTTCGAGAAGGCGATCGAATACAGGGAATTGCTTAACAGCGTTCGGAAGATTGCGCAGAAGCAGAAGATTACGGATACGGCGGGGGACGACAGGGATATTCTGGCGGCGGCGGTAGAGGAAGAAGACGCGGTGGTTCAGGTGTTCTTTATCCGGGGCGGCAGACTGATCGGGAGAGACCATTTCTATCTTAAGATCGCAAAGGGAGAGAGCGAAGCGGAGATCCTATCCAGCTTTATCAAGCAGTTCTATGCCGGTACGCCTTATATTCCCGCGGAATTGATGCTGCAAAATGAGATAGACGATCTGGAAGTGATCGAAGAGTGGCTGTCGAAGAGGAGGGGCCATCGCGTTCATCTTAAGGTTCCGAAGAAGGGGACGAAGGAGAAGCTGGTGGAGCTTGCGAAGAAGAACGCGGCGTTGGTGCTCAGCACGGACAAAGAGCGTCTGAAGCGGGAGGAGGGGAGGACGATCGGAGCCGTGAAGGAGCTTGAGAAGCTGATTGGTATCTCCGGAGTCGTGCGGATGGAAGCTTATGATATATCCAATACCAACGGATTCGCTTCAGTAGGCTCTATGGTGGTATATGAACGGGGGAAACCGAAACGCAATGATTACCGTAAATTCAAGATCAAAGGTGTACAGGGAGCAGACGATTACGCCAGTATGGAGGAGGTGCTGACACGCCGTTTTGAACATGGCATGCGTGAACAGGAGGAAGGAAAAGAGCTGGGGGGCTTCACTGCGTTTCCGGATCTGATTCTGATGGACGGAGGCAAAGGCCAGGTAAACGTGGCGCTTAAGGTGCTGGAACGGCTGGATCTCCATATCCCGGTATGCGGCATGGTCAAGGACGATAATCACCGCACAAGAGGGCTGTACTATCAGAATGAAGAGATATTGATTGACAAGGATGCGGAATGTTTCCGGTTGATCACACGGATCCAGGACGAGGCGCACCGGTTCGCGATTACATTTCACAGGCAGCTCAGAGGGAAGGGGCAGGTACATTCTATTCTGGACGATATACCGGGAGTCGGAGCGGCGAGAAGGAAAGATCTGATGCGTCATTTTGAAAATATAGAGGCGATTAAGAGCGCTACGGTGGAGCAATTGAAGGAACTTCCGTCGATGAATGAAAAATCAGCGCAGGATGTCTACAACTTTTTCCATTGATGTGCTATAATGGTGTGTAGGAAATATAAAAGAATTTGATGAAAGCTGTTGTCCGTTCCCGGGGCATAAGTATATGCTGAAGGGGAGGCAGACTGCAGGAATGAGTTTTTAGACAGTCTGCCGGGGTACGGTACGGCATTAGAAGGAGAAGTCAATGGCAGGAAGAGTCGAGTTGAAGAAGGTCGTGGAGAAGATGAATCTTAAGAATCTTACGCCGAATGTAGAGTATGAGGATAAGAAGATTGAGATTCCGGATATTAACAGACCGGCTCTGCAGCTTACGGGGTATTTTGAGCATTTTGATTCTGACCGTGTACAGCTGATAGGGTATGTCGAGTATACGTTTTTAGAGACGATGGATGAGGAGCATAAGAAGGAGATCTATAAGAAACTGTTATCCTATCAGATTCCGTGTATCGTATTTTCCAGAAGTATGAAGCCGGAGCAGATGCTTCTTGATATGGCCGAGGAGGCGGGCATCCCTATATTCAATACGGAGAAGAAGACGGCTCAGTTCACGGCGGAGATCATCCGGTGGCTGAATGTTCAGTTGGCGCCGTGTATCTCCATCCATGGCGTACTGGTCGATGTGTACGGCGTCGGCGTGCTGATCATGGGGGAGAGCGGCATCGGGAAGAGCGAGGCGGCGCTGGAATTGATCAAGAGGGGTCATCGTCTGGTCAGCGACGATGTCGTTGAGATCCGTAAAGTCAGCGATGAGACTCTGGTGGGAACGGCGCCGGATATTACACGGCATTTTATCGAGCTGAGAGGAATCGGGATCGTGGATGTGAAGACTCTGTACGGAGTACAGAGCGTCAGGGAGACACAGAATATAGATCTCGTCATAACGTTGGAGGATTGGGATAAAGAGAAGAAGTATGACAGGCTGGGAATGGAAGAGGAGTACACGGAATTCCTGGGAAATAAGGTTGTCTGTCATCAGCTTCCGATCCGCCCCGGACGGAATCTTGCGATTATCGTCGAGACGGCGGCAATTAATTACCGGCAGAAGAAGATGGGATATAACGCGGCACAGGAGTTATACAAGCGCGTCCAGCAGAATCTTGCAAAGAAATGATAAGACAGCATAGTATAGCAAAACAGAGATATACAAAGTTAAGAAAATTAAAAATAAAGAAATATAAATAAAGAAATATAAATTAAAGAAAATAATAACAGGAGGTACCAGCAGAGATGGAGTATTGTTTTGGAGTTGACATAGGAGGGACGACAGTAAAGATCGGGTTATTCCAGACGGACGGCAGGATCGTGGATAAATGGGAGATACCGACGCGGGTTGAGAACAAAGGCGAGGCGATTCTTCCGGACATCGCGGAGGCGCTTAAGAAGAAGATGGAAGAGAAAGGGCTTGATAATTCCCAGGTTTCCGGAGTCGGAATCGGGATACCCGCTCCGGTAGATGAAGAAGGAGTCGTGCAGAATACTGCGAACCTTGGCTGGGGTTACAAAGAAGTAAAGCGTGAGATGGAAGCGTTGATCGGTATGAGTGTCGCGGCGGGTAACGACGCGAATGTCGCGGCTCTGGGAGAGATGTGGCTCGGCGCCGGCAAGGGTCAGAAGAATATGATCATGGTGACGCTTGGAACCGGAGTCGGAGGCGGTATCATTGTCAACGGACAGGCGCTGGCAGGAGCACACGGCGCCGGAGGCGAGATTGGTCATCTCTGTGTGAATCCGGAGGAAACCGAATGCTGCGGATGCGGCAAAAAGGGATGTCTGGAGCAGTATGCTTCCGCTACGGGAATCACCAGGCTTGCGAAGAAGAGGCTGGCAGCAGATGATAAGGATTCGGCGCTCAGAGGGAAAGAAGTAAATGCGAAAGAAGTCTTTGACGCGTTGAAAGCAGGAGATGATGTGGCGGAAGAGATTGTGGAAGAATTCGGCGCTTATCTGGGACATGCCATGGCGAATCTGGCGGTTGTGGCAGACCCTTCCGTGATCGTCATCGGCGGCGGCGTATCCAAGGCAGGGGAGATCCTTCTGGGATATATTGAGAAGAATTTTAAAGAAAAAGCGTTCTTTGCGAATAAAGATACAGAGTTTGTCCTGGCGAAGCTTGGAAATGATGCCGGGATCTGCGGCGCGGCGCGGCTGATTCTTGGATAGTAAATCTTTGACAGGTTGAAGATGGTTTCTTTTTAATGCTTGAGAGCTATTACAAAATACTGGATATAGTACTTGGCGGCTCTGAAGATTTAGAATAATGGCTCTCAAGCAAGACATAGGAATTTTCCCCATTTCTTCCACAAAGCAAATTGCTGTTTCAAGTTATAACAGATAACAGGTCGGCAGGTCTTTCTATATAATAATCTGCTTTTACGTGCTTATTATGGCTGCCCCATACTGCCAAAGCAAAATCAATTCCCGCATTTTCCGCACATTTACTGTCATATTTGCTGTCTCCGATATAAAGCGCTTTCCTATGGTCTGTTTTTGATAATTCCACATATTTCAAAAGCGGTGCGGCATTGGGTTTATGTT
>CANODD010000152.1 GCA_947564705.1 uncultured Dorea sp.
TTTCCTGCCCGTGTCAACGGATGGCTTATGCCCCTTACTATGTCCTTTTCCTGCCTGTGTCAACGGATGGCTTATGACCCTTACTATGTCCTTTTCCTGCCCGTGTTAACGGATGGCTTATGGCCCTTACCCTTCCGTCTCCACCAGCAGATAGAATCCCTTATCCGTCTTTTCTATCTTTCGGATGATTCCCTTCCGGGCAAGAATCCGGTCGCCGGTCCTATAGATTCCCGACATGGCGATCGACGGTTCCACCAGATAAGTATACTGGCCTGTCACCGCGCTTCGTTCGCTGATCTCAACCTCCTGCCCCTCTTTCACGAGTCCCTCTCGTTCCATCTTAAAACGATCCTGCCTCATAAACCGTCCCTCTTTTTCATATTACTTCACTATCTATTCTATATTCTTCCACAGAATCGCAGAAGCTATGTCTGTTCTCTTCTGTGTCTATTCTTCCACAAAATCGCAGAAGCTATGTCTGTTCTCTTCTGTGTCTTTCGGATTCTCTATCCTACTCTTTCACAAATCTGTGGTAAATATACGCGTTCGCGGCTTCTTCCTGGCTGTCGTTAAGAGCCGCAAGCTCTGTCGGGCCGTATTTTCTCTCCAACGCTTTTCGAATCAGGTAATCACAGATCTGCGGATTCTTCGGAAGAAGCGGGCCGTGCAGGTATGTTCCTATCACGTTCTTATAAACGACGCCTTCATAACCGCTTTTCCCGTCGTTGCCGGAACCATACAGCACCTTTCCAAAAGGTTTGTTATCATTGATACAGGTTCTTCCGCCGTGGTTCTCAAACCCGACTACAGGCATATCCGCCAGATCGCTTTTGAGCACGATATTGTCGATCAGGCGGCCTTCCTCCTGCTCTGTATAGATGTCTACCAGATTCAGCCCCTCTATCATCCCCTGCTCCGTCTTATAATATTTCCCCAGAAGCTGATAACCGCCGCAGACCGCAATTACTACGCCGCCGTCTTCTACATATTCCCGGAACTGCTCCCTGATCTTAAGGAGATTCCCGCACACAATTGCCTGCTCCCTGTCGGAGCCCCCGCCAAGAAGGACGATATCCAGCTTCGAGAAATCAATCGTATCCCCTGTGTTAAACTCGACTGTCTCCGCGTCGATCCCCCGCCAGATACATCTCTGCATCATACATGCAATATTGCCCCGGTCTCCGTACAGGTTCAAAAGATCCGGATACAGGTGGCCGATGACAATCTTCTTCCCTGTCTTCTCCATCACTTTTCCCCCTCCAATCTCTTTAATACGTTCCTGGTACTGAAAAGAGCCGTATAATTCACAAGCACATACAGATTGCCGCAGCCGTCGGCAATCCTCTGGCGGATCGCTTTCTCCACGTCCGGTTCAGACATTGCCGGGATGTCTACATATTTCATACGAAGCCCCATGTCATAACAACGGATCCCGCTGACTGTGATGGAACGGATCTTGTCCTCCTTGAACCGGTCAAAATCCACATCCCACAGCCAAGATACATCCGTACCGTCCTGGGCATTGTCGTTGATGACAATTATAATGTCCTTAAGAGCCTCATCCTGCATAACCGCAGAAATATTCTGGTTAAAGCCCGCCGGATTCTTCGCCAGGTTCAATGTCACTTTCACATTCTGTATCCGGAAACTTTCCATCCTGCCATTCTCCGGGTTAAATCTTGAGAGCATCTCATTAAAATGACCTGCTTTCAGTCCTCCCGTCCGCATCGCCGCGTATGCCGCCAGTATATTATATACATTATAAAACCCTTTATAATTCGCGCGGATCCTATTCCCTTCCACAGTAAACGCCAGACCGTCCCCGATCTCAACGTCTCCCGCGTCAAACCGGATGTCAGGTCTTCGGAAATCACACTGGGTACAGGCATAGTCGCCAAGCTGGCTGTAATGGTAAAACCGATAGGAAAGTGGCGCGCCGCAGCATTTGCAGAACCGCCCTTCCCTGATCTCACGGGAATCTGCGTCATCCGTCACCTGTTCACTGATCCCGTATGTCACATAATCATTCCCGCTGTCCATAGCCAGATAAGCCGACAGCGCGTCGTCCCCATTCACGATCACCTTCATCTCCGGCGCAGACTGCATGACTTCTTTCAGGATATTCATCGTAATATCAATCTCTCCATAGCGGTCCAACTGATCCCGGAACAGGTTCGTAAGGACCATGTAATCCGGTTTAAAATGGGGAAACACCCTCCTGGTTGACGCTTCATCAATCTCAATACAGGCATAATCCGCCTTCAGATTACCGCCGATTCCGGCGCTTAAGGCAAATGCGGCCGCCACACCGTTAAGCATATTCGAACCGGTATGGTTACAGACGACCCGATACCCTTCCGCTTCCATCGCCGCACAAAGCATATTGTTCGTCGTCGTCTTCCCGTTCGTCCCGCATACGATAAAGATATCCTTCTTCACCTGACCCGCAAGGTCTCTCAATATAGACGGACAGATCCGAAGCGCGATCTTCCCCGCCCACGTAACGCCTTGCCGATGAAAAACATGGACACTGACTTTTTCCGTAATTTTAGCCGCCCAGACGGCCAGCATTCTGCGTAATCTCATATTTCTGGTTATCCCTTTTCTAATAGATTGTATGGCTCATTATGCTTCCAGTAATTTTTCGATATCCCCCGGTTCCGGCATGGAGCGGATCGCCCCTTTCTTCATCGTGATCAACGCCGCGCCTGCATTGGCATAAGTCAGGATATCCCCAAGCTTCTCTTCCGTCAGATTATCAAGGCCATGCGTCAGCACACCGTTGATCGCGCAGCCGCAGAAAGTATCTCCGGCACCGGTGGTCTCGATTGCCTTTACCGTAAATCCTTTGCGTTCCACACGCAGATCCTTATAATACGCCCGGCTTCCTTCCTTGCCCATTGTCAGGAAAATAAGGGGGATCTGATACTTATCCTGAAGATAGCGGATTCCCTCGTCATAATCTTCCTTTCCTGAGATAAACTGAATCTCATTGTCGGAAATCTTCAAGACGTCGCAATATTGGAACCCATACTCCATCTGCTCTTTCGCTTCATCCAATGATCGCCAGAGCGGAGGACGCAAATTCGGATCGAAGGTGATCAGACATCCCGCCTCCTTCGCTGTCTCCAAAGCTTTCTTTGTCGCCGTCTTCACCGGCTCGTCTGTCATAGACAACGTCCCGAAATGAAAGACCCTGGACTGACGGATCAACTCATAATCCACATCCGTCTCCTTAAGCATCATATCCGCGCCGGGCTTACGGTAAAAAGAGAACTCCCGGTCGCCGTCCGGAAACGTATGCACAAATGCCAGCGTGGTGGGAATCTCCCGATCGAAAATCAATCCCCTTGTCTCGATTCCCAGCTCCTCGATCGTGCCCTTCAAGAGACGTCCGAACTGGTCCTCCCCGACTTTACCGATAAAAGCCGTCTTTTTTCCTAATTTATTCAGCATCGCCAGCACATTGCACGGCGCGCCGCCGGGGCACGCCTCAAATAGATTATTCCCCTGTTCGCTCTGTCCATTCATCGTAAAGTCAATCAACATCTCGCCCATCGCAGTTACGTCATATCGTTTGTCCATGTCATAATCTCCTTCTTTCCACTTCTGTGTTTGTATGTATTTTAACATACCTTGTCTGACTGTGCAACTCCTCGGCGCGATATGAAGAAAGCTGCTGCAAGTGCAAAATCACTACACTATGCAGCAGCCTTATACGAATGTCTTTGATTCTTTCACCCATTCCCGCAGTGTACGAATGTTACCCAAGAACATGTACTCCGCCAAGAAGCACATAAGAGATAAACCACATGATCACCGTCGCCATGCAGATACCTAGTATAACCGCCGGAAATGCTTTCTTAAATTTCACGCCAAGCAGGGCGGCAATCAAGGAACCGGTCCATGCCCCTGTTCCCGGAAGCGGAATTCCCACGAACAGTACCAATCCCCAGAATTCATATTTTTCAATCTTATCGCTCTTACTCATCGCCTTGGATTCCAGCTTATCGACCATAGGTTTAAAGATCTTCGTCCCCTTCATCCAGCGAAAAACCGGTGTGATCAAAAGCAGAATAAAAGGTACCGGAATAATATTTCCAATAACACACAACGGCAACGCCTTTGCCACAGGCACTCCAAGCAGAGGCCCTGCGACCAGAAGCGCCCCGCGAAGTTCCAGGATCGGTATCATCGATATGATGAATACGATCGCTTCCTTGCCCACGCTTCCCCCCAGGGCGTCAATAATGCTCTGAACTAATGTTTCTGTCATAGACTATCTCCTTTATATTTCTTAAGAAACTTAAATAACTCCTCCATCTCTTCCCTTGTTCCGATTGTGATCCTCAAATACTGCTTAATTCTCCCGCTGCCCCAATACCTGACATAGATACCGTCTTCTTTCAGGGCCTCGAATAATTTCTTTGCATCATACCGGGGATGCGTAACAAAAATAAAGTTAGCGTCGGAATCAAGGCAGCAAAAGCCAAGCTTCTCGAACTCTTCCTTCGCCCATTCTCTTGTATGAATAATCTTACGAATTCCTTCCTCAAAATATGCCCGGTCTTTCACTGCTTCCACACCGCATACCAAAGCCGCCTGATTCATGGTATATGAATTAAAAGAATACTTTGCGTCTTGAAGATACTTGATCAGCGCCGGGCTGCCGACCGCATATCCGATTCGCATACCGGCCATAGACCTTGCCTTGGAAAATGTCTGCACCACGATCAGGTTATCATAATGCTCCAACAACTCTATCGCAGAACGTCCTGCAAAGTCAATATAAGCTTCATCGATAATCACAATCACATCCTGATTTGCCCGGAGGATATCCTCAACCACATCCAGTTCTTCATATATCCCGGTAGGCGCGTTCGGATTCGGAAAGATTACGCCGCCGTTTTCTTTATCATAATCCTCCTTCACAATTCGAAAATCAGCGTCCAGCTCCTGACACTCATAAGGAATCCGGTAAAGCTCGGCCCATACCTTGTAGAAGGAATATGTAATATCCGGGAATAGAATCGGCTTTTCTGAATTAAAAAAGGTCAGAAAACACATCGCCAGCACATCATCAGATCCGACTCCCACAAATATTTGCTCCGGCTTCACATGATAGAATTCTGCCAGCGCCTCTACCAACGGCCCGCATGTAGGATCCGGATATAACCTGAATCTGTCCGCATCCATCTCTCTCAGCGCTTGTTCTACTCCCGGCGCCGGCGGATACGGATTCTCATTCGTATTCAGTTTGATTACTTTATTCTGGGGCTGCTCTCCCGGCACGTAAGGATCTACCTTACGGATATTATTCTCATATGCTCTCATAATTTCATTTCCCTAAAAATATTCTTCTGCCAGCTCCATGAACTTCGGCAGCGAATTCACGATCGTCTCATAAGCCACACAATAAGCAAGTCTTACATATCCGGGACATGCAAAGGAGCTTCCCGGTACTAACAGCAGATTATACTTCTTCGCAGCCGCACAGAACTCCTTCTCATCCGCAATCGGAGATTTCATAAACAAATAAAAAGCCCCCTCCGGTTTGATACATTCAAACCCGCACTTTTGCAGACCCTGATATAAAGTCTCACGGTTTCTGTCATAGAAGGAAATATCCGTCTTCTCATTGATACACTTGGCAACCACCTTCTGCTGCAAAGTCGGCGCATTAACGAATCCCAGGATACGTGTCGCCACACCTGCAGCCGCCAGTACATCCTTGCTGTCCTTCACCTCATCCGGAATCACCAGATATCCGATACGTTCGCCCGGAAGCGACAAGGATTTGCTATAAGAATATCCGACGATCGTATTGGCATAATACTTCGTAAGATACGGAACCTCTGCCCCGTCGTAAACCAACTCGCGATAAGGCTCGTCTGAAATCAGATAAATATCTGTTCCATACTCCTTCTGCTTTGCTTCCATGATCGCCGCCAGTTTCCTGATCGTCTCCTCCGAATATACTACTCCGGTGGGGTTATTCGGCGTATTTACAATAACTGCTTTCGTTTTCGGTGTAATCTTTTGCTCGAATTCATCCAGCCTCGGCTGAAAATCCACCGTATTCGGCGAGATCTCTACCAGAATCCCATCATAATTATTGGTATAAGAGCGATACTCTCCAAAATACGGCGCAAATGCGATGACTTCATCGCCGGGATTGATCAAGGTCTTCAATATCACATTCAATCCCCCTGCCGCTCCTACGGACATTATAATATTCTTCCCTTCAAACTGCGTTCCGAAGCGCTCATTCAGCGACTGCGCCACCGTCTCCCGCACATCCGCGTATCCGGAATTACTGTTCGTATATCCGTGAAGCGTCACCGGATCACTCTCATCAAGCAACTCTATAATTGCTTTCTTTACCGCCTCCGGAGCCGCCACATTCGGATTACCCAGGCTGAAATCAAATACATTCTCTGCTCCGTAGAGCTCTGCCAGCCGGCTGCCCTCCTCAAACATCGCGCGGATTGCCGAACTGTTCGCTACCATATTCTTCATCTTCTCTGCTATCATGCCTGCTCCTCCTTCACTTCAGGACGCTTCGGCTCCATGGACTCGAAGATCTCCGTTACGTCCCCCTTTTCCACCATGAATACAGGACGATAAGACATCTTTGCCTGTCTCAGCCCTTCAGCTCCCGTATCCTCTTCCCGGTTAACATAAAGATAGTCTCTGCATTCGTGCATCACAAATTGCTGATTAATCATCGGATAAGCGCCCTCCACATCCGCGAACGCCTTCTCAATATGCACGACGAACGTATCCGAACAAACCGGTTCCCCGATCGTAAA
>CANODD010000153.1 GCA_947564705.1 uncultured Dorea sp.
AGCAGACGGCGTCCAGAGCGCTGAAGATCTTATGTGTCCGGGTATCGTCGTTATCCTCACAGATGACGGTATCCCGGACCATTCTATTGTCTTTGAATTCCTTTCCCCATAATCGAAACATATCCATACCTCCCTCAATGAGTTATATACTCCCGGTTTCCGAAAATACATAATTTAGTATAACATGTCTCTTTTTTTTATACAACATTCGGAAAAATATTTCATATCTCGTTTGACATCGGAGAAATGTTGTGGTAGACTCATGTGACAAGACAGTTGTATATTTACACAAACAGTCTTGTAAATAGATATGGCTTACAGGCGATAAGGAGAGAGTAAGATGGACAGATTAAAGAAAACATTAGACAGAATATTTATTGAAGGACTAAGCGCAATGGCGCAAGGGTTATTCGCGACGCTGATCATAGGGACGATCATCCAGCAGATCGGGACGTTGATAGGCGGAACGGTAGGAGATATGATATTCGTAACGGGTAAAGTGGCGGCGTCTCTGACGGGAGCGGGTATCGGAGCGGCGGTAGCCTATAGATTCCAGGAATCCCCGCTGGTCGTAGTATCCGCAGGAACGGCTGGTATGGTGGGCGCGTTCGCAAGCAAATTATTGGCGGGCGCGCTGTTGGTTGACGGCGCAATGGTATATGCAGGTCCGGGCGAACCCCTGGGCGCGTTTATCGCTGCTTATGTGGGCATCTACTTCGGGCATCTGGTGTCCGGCAAGACGAAGGTAGATATCCTGATAACCCCGATTGTCTGTATCGGGACGGGATCTGTGGTAGGGCTTATCTTAGGACCGCCCATCTCAGGGTTCATGGCATGGCTTGGTGCACTGATCAACTGGGGGACAGAACAACAGCCCTTCTTAATGGGAATCGTGGTATCTGTTCTGATGGGTATGATTCTGACGCTTCCCATCAGTTCCGCGGCTTTGGGAATCATATTGAATCTGTCAGGTCTTGCGGCGGGAGCGGCGACAGTCGGCTGCTGCTGCAATATGGTAGGATTTGCTGTGGCAAGTTACAGGGAGAATAAGATCGGGGGACTGTTGGCGCAGGGAATCGGTACATCTATGCTGCAGGTTCCGAATATCGTGAAGAAGCCCATTATCTGGCTTCCGGCCATTCTCTCAAGCGCAATCCTGGGTCCTGTCGGAACATTGGCGCTTCACATGACAAGCAACGCGACGGGTTCCGGTATGGGGACTGCCGGACTGGTAGGGCAGATAATGACGTGGCAGACGATGGTTCAGTCAGAATCACCGTCAGTGGTTTTGATTAAGATACTTGTAATCCAGATCATCCTTCCGGCGGCGGTTACGCTTGGAATATCAGAGTTTATGCGTAAGAAAGGCTGGATTAAATACGGAGATATGCAGTTGGAGCTGTAGCAATTGAAAAGGCCTGAGATTAACTCAGGCCTGAAACCGCTATGCGGTTTTTGTGGGTAATTTCTTTTCTTTTCGTACTGATCTTTAACTCTTCTTGTTCTCTCAGGCATTCCAGGATCGCTTCGTTCAGCGACAGCATTTTCTCATCTAATGAAGATACCATCTCTGCACATTCTTTTAGTTCCTTGCTGATATATCCAGGAGCGTTTCCTTCGAATTTGTAATAAATCTTATGTTCCAGGCTTGCCCAGAAGTCCATGGCGATCGTCCGTATCTGAATCTCTACCTTCGTGTCTACTACGCTGTCCGATAAAAAAATCGGCACAGATACTATCATATGATAACTTTTATAGCCGCTATCTTTCGGATTCCTGATATAATCCTTGATTGACAGAACTTTCAGATCGTTCTGATTGCCGATCATCTCTGCCAGTTGATAGATATCAGATGTGAAGGAACAGATCAGTCTTACGCCTGCAATGTCGTTGACATATTTGACCATGTTCTCGATTGATATCTCGTATCCGTTCTTCCTTAACTTCTTTACTATACTGTCTGGTGTCTTTACTCTTGTCTTAATATGCTCTATCGGATTATACTTATGTACATGCTGGAATTCATCATTCAATATATCAAGCTTTGTTCCAATCTCTTTCAGCGCCGAATTATACAGGAACATGATTGTCTTCCAGCTGTCAACATCTTCATAATTCTTTATTGCATTTTCCATTATAGTATCTCTCCTCTCATATCGAAGAGTTAATTCGTACTAATATCAGTATATCATATAGGGCTAAATATGTCATGAATTTCACATATATTTAAGAAAGATTTTTCACAGTTTGATATTTTTCACATCTGTGGAGCCCCTAATATTCGATTCCCTCCCTGGCGCTTCTTCCCAGATCAAACTGATGCTTGATCTTCTTCATCTCCGTAACATAATCCGCGACTTCAAGGAGCTTCTCCGTAATCTGATGTCCTGTAAGTATGATCTCCAGACCTCTCGGTTTATGTGTGATAAAACTGATCAGCTTCTCCTCGCTTAGCACCTGCAGGTTCACGGCGCACAATGCTTCATCCAGAAGCAATATATCGAAAGGGGTACAGAATTTGATGATCTCATCCAGCGCTTTATTGTTGTAATGACGAAGTTCGGCGCGCTCGTCCCCGTTCATATTGCTTACGAATTTGACCGATTCTCTGCCGGGCAGACAGGTGATATTCGGAATTGCCTCGAGAATGTTCCTTTCGTTCGAAGAATTATTCTTGAGAAACTGAAAGACCAATACGCGCAGGCCGTGCCCGGCGGCTCTTATCGTAAGGCCTACGGCGGCGGTCGTCTTGCCCTTTCCGTTTCCATAATATACATGTACTCTTCCTGTGCCCGTCATATTCTTATCCCCGCTTTCATCTTCGCCTGATATGTACTATTATAGACCGCATAAGGTGAATTGTATAGCAATTAATATGTGAAAATTAATCCAATAGATAAAATCTATATATAAGACAATATATTATAAAACTCTATTTGAAGACAGGGCGAAGGGTTTATATAATAGTATTATAGACGGCAGAGGAGATTTCTGTGCCGGATTCGAAAAAGGGGAGATCATAAGATGTTCATAGATACGCACATGCATGAGATGACATACTCGAAAGACAGTTTTCTAAAACTGGATCAGATGGCTGCAATTGCCAGGGAAAAAGGACTCGGGGGAATTTGTATCACGGACCATGACAGTATGGGACTTAAGGATTATGCCGCGGAGTATACCAGGAAGACAGGATTTCCGGTATTCGTCGGGATAGAGTTCTTCTCGCTGCAGGGCGATATCGTGGCTTTCGGAATTGATGATTATCCCAGAGAGCGTATCCGGGCGCAGGAATTCATCGACTTAGTCCGGGCGCAGGGCGGAGTGTGCTTTGCGGCTCATCCGTTCCGCAACAATAACCGCGGCCTGGAAGACCATCTCCGGCAGGTGGAGGGGCTTCATGGTTTGGAGGTATTGAACGGCAGTACGTCTATAGAAGCATGCAAGACGGCTGCGCGGTATGCAAGGGAATTGGGTCTTTTTACTCTGGGTTCCAGCGACTGTCATGTACCGGAGAAAGTGGGGGTCTGCGCCACTTATTTTCCCGAAGAAGTGCGTACCATGGAGGAGTTTCTGGCCGTTTTCAAAAAGGGGGATATGAAGCCTGCTTATTATGACGGCAGTACATACCGGATTATAGATATAAAAGAGTGTGGGGAATTTCCTCAAACTATTTTATAATATATTAATTTCCCGTTTACCTTTTGGTCGATCAGTGATAGAATATGTCTATAAGTGCCAAAAGAGGCGGAGACAAGAAAGGTGGAATCACGTATGATTACAGTCAATGCAATGGGTGACAATTGCCCGATCCCAGTCGTTAAGACGAAAAAGGCAATGCAGGCGCTTACCGGACCGGAGACCATAGAGGTTCTGGTTGATAACGAGATCGCCGTGCAGAATGTAACGAAGATGGCATCCGGCGCCGGAGGACAAGTTTCTTCGGAGAAGCTTGGCGATGCAGAATTCAAGATAACCATAAGCATGGAAGGCGCGGTGAAGGAAGAGGCTTCGGAGGATGCAGTATGCGCGCCGGATGCCAGGGATAATATGGTGGTAGTCGTTTCTTCTGACCGTATGGGTATAGGAAATGATGAACTGGGTAAAGTATTAATAAAAGGATTCATCTTTGCGGTAACTCAGTTGGACGCTTTGCCGAAGACGATGCTGTTCTATAACGGCGGAGCGACGCTGACGACGGAAGGTTCGGATTCTTTGGAAGATCTGAAATCTTTAGAAGCGCAGGGTGTTGAGATCCTGACCTGCGGAACCTGCCTTGATTATTATGGAATGAAGGATAAACTGGCGGTAGGTTCTGTGACGAATATGTACAGTATTGTTGAGACGATGGCAAAAGCAGGGAAGATTATCAGACCATAGCGGATAATGAATGCGATGTTGTTAAAAGACGATTGAATAAGCTTCCGGACAATTGTCCGGAAGCACATGTGAGATGTACTCACAGAGTTGAGGAGGATAATGAGAATGAAATCAGATGTCAGGTTAACGCAGTTAAGTAAGACGGCTGGCTGAGCGGCGAAGATAGGTCCGGAGACCCTTGCTCAGGTACTGAGCAAGTTACCAGGGTTCCATGATGATAATTTAATAGTAGGGATTGAGACATCCGACGACGCGGCCATATATAAGGTCACTGATGAGATTGCGATGATCCAGACGGTGGATTTCTTTACTCCGATTGTAGACGATCCTTATATGTTTGGACAGATAGCGGCGGCGAACTCTTTAAGCGACGTATGGGCGATGGGAGGAGAGCCGGCAGTGGCGCTTAACATAGTCGGATTCCCGAATTGTCTGGATCCGGCGATATTGGGCGACATCCTCGCGGGTGGCGCGATGAAGGTGAAAGAAGCAGGAGCGGTACTGGTGGGAGGACATTCCGTACAGGACGATGAACCGAAATACGGATTGTGCGTATCCGGCTTTGTACATCCTGATAAGATATTTAAGAATTATGGCTGCAGACCGGGAGATATCCTGGTACTCACGAAGCAGATCGGAAGCGGTGTAGTGAATACTGCGATCAAGGCGGATATGGCGTCCGCATCCGCGATTCGGGAGGCGCAGACGGTCATGGCATCCCTGAATAAGAAGGGTAAGCAGTTAGTAGAGAAATACGATGTATCCGCATGCACGGATATCACAGGTTTCGGACTGCTGGGACATTGTGTGGAGATGGCTTCGGCCAGTGAAGTGACATTTGAGATTCGAGTGAAAGATATTGCGTATTTTGAAGACGCGATAGCATATGCGAAGATGGGGCTGGTTCCGGCGGGAGCTTATAAGAACCGGGGATATTCCATCGATAAAGTAGAGACAGGAGGAGTAGAGGAGCATTACCTGGATCTTCTGTATGATCCCCAGACTTCCGGCGGGCTGCTGATCAGCGTGGCGCCGGATAACCTTAAGGACTTGCTTTCGGATGTTCAGAAAGCAGGAATGGATACGACTGTTTCTGTAATAGGTAAAGTTGCCGAAAAGAGCGACAAATTGATTCGGCTCTGTTAATTATGCGGCAGCCGGACGGCGGTTTCAGTAAGCCGGATGGCAGTTCAGGAAAAGAAGAATAGAAATAGCAGGGAAAAGAAGATGATGAATAAAAATATGTTATATCGCAGTATTCCGAAAGTGGATGTGCTGCTGGAGAATGAGACGATCCAGGATCTGATTGACCATTATAGCAGAGACACCGTTATGGAGGCGATCCATACCGAGATGGATAAACTGCGCAGATTTATCGGAGAGTGTGATGATGAAGAGGCTGCGAAAGCGCAGATAGAGCTGCTGCTGGCGCATATCGAGATGACGGTAGCGGCGATGCATACGCCGAATATGCGTATGGTGGTGAACGGTACGGGGACGATTCTGCATACGAATCTGGGACGTGCCCCCATCGGGCATGAGCATATGAGACGTATTACTGCCATAGCCACCGGATATTCGAATCTGGAGTATAATCTGAAAGCCGGGCGCCGGGGAGAGCGTTACTCTCATTTTGAGAAGCTCTTATGCAAGCTTACGGGCGCCGAGGCAGCCATGGCGGTGAATAATAACGCGGCGGCGGTAATGCTGATCTTAAGCTCGCTTGCGAAAGGCGGAGAGGTTGTGGTTTCCCGGGGGGAACTGGTAGAGATCGGCGGCAAATTCCGGATTCCGGATGTAATGGAACAGAGCGGAGCGACGCTTGTAGAAGTAGGTACGACGAATAAAACGCATTATGACGATTATGAGAATGCGGTTACGGAGGAGACGAAAGCGCTTCTCAAGGTGCATACGAGCAATTACAGGATCGTTGGTTTTACAGAGAGCGTGGGAATCGACGAGCTGATCCCGCTTGCAAAAGAGCATGGGATTCCGGTAATCGAGGATCTGGGAAGCGGAGTGCTCATAGACCTGAGTAAATATGGAATTACATATGAACCGACCGTTCAGGATTCTATCGCAAAGGGTGCGGATGTAGTGTGCTTCAGCGGCGATAAGCTGCTGGGGGGACCGCAGGCGGGGATCATCATCGGACGGAAGAAATATATCGACATGATGAAGAAGAACCAGCTTACCCGTGCATTGCGGATCGATAAATTCACGGCGGCGGCTCTGGAGCTGGTGCTGCAGGAGTATCTGTCCGAAGAAAAGGCCATTCAGAATATTCCGGTACTCAAGATGATTACCAGATCTTTGGAGGACGTGACCTGGAAGGCGGAGAAGCTTTGCGGGCTTTTGAAAGAGGCCGGGCTTCCGGCGAAGATAGGGCTGGAGGAATGTGAGTCGCAGATCGGCGGGGGATCGCTG
>CANODD010000154.1 GCA_947564705.1 uncultured Dorea sp.
GGGTGTAATCTTGGGCTGATCTGTATTATTTACAGCAATATACCGCAGGTAGGAGGATGGACCATGTGGGAGATACTCCTTCTTTACGGCTTTTTACTGTTCTCCGAAGGTTTTATAAACTTTTTCTTTCAGGGCGCATGGAAGATCACGAATATGATTCATATGGCTGAACTGGACCGGTTTTTAATCCGGCCTGTACCCGTGGGACTGCAGCTTCTGACAGCGAAGATAGATTTTGACGGATTGAATAAAATGATGATCGCCGCAGCAGTATTAATCATGGGATTCAGTAAATGCAAAGTCGAATGGAATCTGCCAAAGATACTTTTGTTCCTGCTGTTTTTAGCAGAAGCATGCCTGATAAGGGTATGTATGATATGGATCGCAAGCTGCGTCTCATTCTGGATGGAGGGTAGAAAAAACAGCCTCAATTATTTTGTTATCTCATTAGGAGAGATGGCAAAATACCCTCTCACGATCTATCCGGCTGTTTTTCAGGGTATCTTTGGATATCTGATTCCCTACGCCTTTATCAGTTATTATCCCATCGGCTACATTCTGGGCAAAGACGGGACAAAAACCGGCGCGCTCAGCATTCCTTTATTCTGTATCACGATGCTGGCGGTATCCTGCCTGATACTGAAATCCGGTTTAAAGAATTACGAAAGCAGTAATTATTGACACTTGGATATCTTTTTTTAAGACGGCGCACAGATAATTCGGATGGATATTCAATGAATCCTTCTCCATGCGCATTGCCTTATCAGGAACTAGAAAACTCAGCAGATCAGAGGAAAAATCCAGCATTCTGCTATTTGCCCTTCTTCCTGCCCTTCCAGACTGATGCCAGAATATCTTTAAGAACCAGGAAAGAATCCAGTTCATTGTACCCGTATTTCTTTTCCAGATCCCTTAACAGCTTATCCAGCTTCGCCGCATAACAATCCATATCCACTTCCTCCCGATACCGGGACAGGACCGGATATTTTCCGCTCCATGCCTTTGTCCAGTCAATCTTATCTGATACTTCCTCACTGGTCCGGTCTATCACTTCCTGTATCTCTTTGATGTCAATATCAAACTCCACCAGCTCATCCAGTGACAGTCCATACAGAACCGCCATCTTCTTTGACTGGCAGATATCGGGGAGCGTTTCATCCGTCTCCCACTTTGAAACGGTCTGCCTGCTTATCCCCAGCTTTTCAGCAACCTCTTCCTGTGACAGCCCTTTTTTCTTCCGCGCATGAAATAAATGATTCCCTAAACCCATGGCATTACCTCCTGAAATATGATATGCCCTGATTATAATACCCCCGTTGCCCGGACACCACCAATAGAACCATACAGTTCTGCCCGCTTTATTAACATCAGCGCTACCTTTTATGAAATCAAACGATATTTTCACCTAATATTATTTTAGGCATTGTAGTCAAACATCTATTCCATCGTTTATAGAATTTTTCTATACCTAGCTTAGATACTCTTGCATGTGCTTCTTCATTCTCCAGCGCCCAATACAAAACATATGTCACTTTCCCTACATTTCTTGTAAGACGGACAGGCAATTCCCCTTCTTTAACTGCATTAAAATCTTTTTGCCGGTGCGTCCGTCTTATATAATGTACGTCTATAACACCATCCTGCTTCAAATAAAAATCAGCCACTTCCCGCATCAACTCTTCAATTTCTTCCAGCTTCGTCAATTTTGCCTCATATATACATATTTCATTAAACATAAAATTCCTCCATAAATCCCTTCTCCCCGCTTTCACCAGACAGCCTTTCATTTCTGGTCAAAGCATATGCCCAAGGTTGACTATTATCGCAAAAAAACAGAAGTATTCTTATATTACGATGATTATCTTCCCTCTTTTCGATAAGCCGAGGGAGATACTCCGTAATAAGACTTAAAAGCGGCTGAAAATCGAAATGGATTGGCATACCCTAACGATTCTGCTATCATGGATATGGTATGATCCGTTAATTTCAGGATCATAGCCGCCTGAGCCATGCGGATAGAACATAGATAGTCACCGGGCGTCTGTCCGTATTCTTTTTTAAAGACGGCGCACAGATAATTTGGATGGATATTCAATGAAGCTGCGATATCATATATCTTGAGGGGTTCATGATAGTGAGAATCCATGAACTCTTTCGCTCTTAATGCCAATGAATCCTTCTCCATGCGCATCGCCTTATCCGGAACTTGAAAACTCAGCAGATCAGAGAAAAAATCCAGCATTCTGCTATTTGCCCTCAGAGAATCCGAAACCTTCAAGATAGCAGTAAACTGTTCCCCGTAAAAATCCGATTCATTGTATTGGGAGTATTCAGACACCCTTTTATCCGTCACGGCGATAACAGACAGAAGGTTCTTTTCCACCTCTTCCACCGGCATCTTAAACGAGATCACGTTTTGATTCTCAAATAAAAGCGCGATAAAGGGATTCGAAGTATTCGAGTAGAATCCAATCCACCCATACGTCCAGGGATTTTCCAATGACGCACAGTATCTTGCCGGAGTCCCGGGGGAAATATAAAACGCCTGGCCGGCATGTATATTGATCAGTCTATGATTTATCTCAAGGAAACCTCCGCCGTTCAGCACAAAATGAATCAAATGGTAAGGGTTCGCTTCGAAACCATAAGAATATCCCGGCGTACATTCCTGAATGCCACAATGATTCAATTGTAAAGAAAATGTGTTGACTTTTGTCCTGTCCAGATAAATATCCCGGTTTCCAATCATGTTGCACTCCGATCGCACTCTATTTATAAAAAATTTCTTTACTTGCATGATAAAGAATCATATACTCCCTACCTCAGCTTTCCTGATGTATCTTATTACAATTGTACTTCAAAACCAGCAGAGACACAAGCTTCCATCTACACATTTTCAGAGTTTTTCATTCTCAGAGTTTAACTCAAAACATATTAAAAAGCCCCGATGCAGCGTCCTACATCAAGGCTTTTATTTCTATAATCTCTCGACAGCTTCCCGGATCATCTTCTTACATTTCTCAATCTGCGGATAATCCTGCTCCGTCACCGAAGCCAAAGGCTTTCTGACTCCTCCAAGGTTCAGTCCATACTCTTTCAATATTTCTTTCATCACCGCATACAGGTTCCCATGACATTTACACACTTCATAGATAATCCTGTTGGCGTCATTCTGAATCATTCTGGCCTTACCTGTCTCTCCGGCGTCCACAAGTTCCTTGATCTTCAGATAAAGCTCCGGCATAGCCGCGTAGGTTCCGCCAATACCGCCGTCCGCGCCGATGGCAAGTCCGCCTACAAGCTGCTCGTCCGGTCCGTTGAATACGACACAGTCATCGCCCCTGACATCCTTGAACATCTGAATATCCTGGATCGGCATGGAAGAATTCTTCACACCGATCACCCTTGGATTCTTCAGCATTTCCTGGTAAAGCGGCATACTTAAAGCCACTCCCGCCAACTGCGGGATATTATAGATGATAAAATCCGTATTCGGAGCCGCAGAACTGATATCATTCCAATACTCCGCGATCGCATAATCCGGAAGATGGAAATAGATCGGCGGAATAGACGCGATCGCGTCTGCACCCACACTCTCCGCATGCGCCGCTAACTCCATGCTGTCTGCGGTATTATTACATCCGACATGCGCGATGATCGTAATCTTGCCTTTTGCTTCCTGCATGACACTTTCCAGTATCAGCTTCCTTTCCTCCTTGCTCTGGTAGATGCACTCTCCTGAGGAACCGCACACATACAGGCCCTTTATACCTTTGCCGATCAGATACCGGGTAAATTCTCTGGTTCTTTCGGGACTTACGCTGCCGTCGTCCTCGTAGCAGGCATAAAACGCAGGTATGATCCCTCTATATTTTTCCAAATCTCTCATTTTCTTATTTCCACTCCTATTATTTAATCTCGGCAACCTTTACTTTCCTGTTCTCTTTGACAGACAGGGTAAGCGCATCCGCCGTGGCGATCGCCGCCCGTGCCGCGGAACCGTTCAATAATGGCTTGAACTCTTCATCGACTGTCGCACCGTGCATGATCTCATTGAAATACTTCATCTCATTCTTCATGATACTGTGCAGCCACATCGGCGGCTTCTTGCCCGGCTTACCGTACATGATCGCACCGTCCATCTCCGTACCGTGATAGATTCTTGTACGGTCGTCGTCCTCTTCCTTCGTCTCATGAACCAGGTAATGCTCTTCTCCCGCTTCCGTCTTCACAGTCATTCCCACATTAGCCATGTCAAGCCGGATCGCTCCCTTGGTTCCCTGGATCAGCACATAGTGCTCAGGCCAGTGGAACGCAGAACCATATTCCAGAACGGCGAATTTACGATTCGGGAATTCCAGATTAATGAAAAGCATATCATCCTCATCACCGAACTGCTCGCCTCTGTGCGCCACATTTCCGCCCATCATGATCACGGAATCCGGCTCTCCCATAATAAACTGAATACAGTCCAGCTCATGGATATGATGATACAGATGCCCGCCTGACTTCGCGCGGATCTTCTTCCAACTGATGGATTCCTGCGGCTCCTCCCACCCGTTTCTCGCGGAATGGCAGTAAAGAACATCGCCGATCACTCCCTCATTGATCAACTTCTTCGCATGTCTGACGCCGCGGAAGAAGTTCATCACGTGTCCCGCCATAAATGTCACTCCATGCTTCTCACATGCTTTTACCATCGCGTCGCAGTCAGCATAAGACAATGCGATGGGTTTCTCACAAAATACATGAACACCATGTTCTGCAGCCTTAATAACCGGTTCTTTATGTAAATAATTCGGCGAAGCAACGATCACTGCGTCCACATCTTCACGGCTAAACAGTGTATCCAGGTCTGTCTCTACATCACATCCCAGCTCTTCTGCGATCACTTCCGCATTCTCCGGATCGTACACTGCCGTAATAGCCGCGCCTTCCTGTTCCTTCATGATCCGTCCAAGCTCTGCCCCAAAGTAACCTGTACCAACTACCGCGTAACCTATATTTTTCATTTTGATATCTCCTCTAAATATTATAAAATCTTTGTTTTACTGAACCTTCTTTATTTCACGAAACCTTCTGTCATACCACCATTTATGATGATTTTTTATTTCACCGAACCTTATGTCATACCACCATTTATGATGATTTTTTACTTCACCGAACCTTCTGTCATACCGCCGGCAATGTATTTCTGGATAAACATGAAGAATACTACCGATGGGATCACAACTAATGTTGAAGCGGCCATCATACTTCCCCAGTCAAGTATCTCTGCTCCCTGCAATGACCTGAGGGCTACGGAAACCGTCATCAGCTCCGTACTGTTGATCAGGATCAACGAATACAGGAATTCATTCCATGCATTGATAAATGTATAGATAGCCGTAGCCACGATTCCAGGCGCCACCAGAGGCAGCACGATCCTTACAAATGTAACCATCTTGTTCGCGCCGTCAACCCGGGCCGCTTCCTCGATTCCGACAGGAACCGTCTTAAAGAATCCGATCAGCATCCATACTGCATATGGTACGCTGAATGACAAGTATACAATGACAAGACCCACGCGGGTATTGGTCAATCCCAGCTTTGCCATGACCAGCGTATACGGTATTGCCAGCAGGATCGGCGGAAACATATATGTAGTGACCAGCGCCCGGGACATAATATTTCCGAACTTCGGGAAGAATCTTACGATTCCGTAAGCGGCCAGCGATGAGATCGCGATGGCAATCACGGTCGTAAAGAACGCTATGATCAAACTGTTCCCTATGTTCCTGGTAAATCCAAGTGTATCAATCACATTTTTGAAATGTCCCAACGTAAATTCCTTCGGTAAAATTGATGTAGGATTAGACGTCAGATCTCCTGAGGACTTTACGGAACAGAGCAGTACCCAAAGCAGCGGGAACGCTGCAATGACCGACAAGATGATCAGATACAGATGACACACGACATTTCCTAATTTTCCCTTTAACTTACCTGACATCTACTTATCCTCCTTTTCCCATTTTCCAATGATCTTAAAGTATATGAAGCATACGATAAGAAGAAACGCTAACAACAGCACCGTAACTGCAGACGATCTGCCCAAAAGTTTTGTTCCCCAGCCCATATTATATGCATAGATCGGAACCGTTGTCGTCGCATTTGCCGGTCCTCCGCCGGTGATCAGATAGATAATATCAAAGTTATTAAATACCCAGATTGTTCTTAACACAACCAGAAGACCAACGACCACTTTGATATGCGGCACGGTAATATACATGAACTGCTGTAACTTACTCGCCCCGTCGATCTGTGCCGCTTCATACTGATCCTGCGGTATCGTCTGCAATGCAGACAACACATTTACCATGATCATCGGCGCCCCAAACCATATATTGATAAAAATAAGCGTTCCGAACACAAGACTGCTGTCACTTAAAAACTGCGGCAATTCCGAGGCAAACCCCATCTCATACAATAAATTCGGAAGGAATCCTGACACACCATTAAGAATCCACTTCCAGGCCAATGCGATTACGATAGACGGGAACGCCCACGGTATGATCATTAATATCCGGTAGACACCCTTCAGATGGTTTACCCGGTTCAATGCCAGCGCGGCAGTAAATCCCACGACGATCTGTCCGAGAAGAGACGCGACCGTCCATAATATAGACGTTAAAAACGCTTTAAAGAAATCCGGATCCGTCAATACCTTGATATAATTGTCAAATCCTATAAAGTCATAGGTCGCTTTTATCAGATGTTTGGTTGTTAAACTGTAATAAAGGCTTGAAAAAATCGGATA
>CANODD010000155.1 GCA_947564705.1 uncultured Dorea sp.
GGTGATTGCGGCGGGAAACCCGTGTAGAGTGATAAGAAAGATTACGGAAGCAGACAGAAAATTTTATTTTAGAGACAGGGAATTTGATGATGAGGCATGGGAGCATGTACGCAGTCTCTAACCGGCGGACGCTGATGGAGAACATTGAGCAGCGGTAAGGTATGCAGACTCAGTATGGAATCAGCGCAGCCGGCTGTAGCTGTATCATTCCACAAAAGAGTGGCTCATGATATAAAATTCTTCCTGCGTAGGCGTGTGCTTGCGTTCTTTTGGGGGCAGGGTATCATCATAAGCGTTTGCATCTTCCGGCAGCACTTCCATTACAGGACTGTCCTTGTAATACCACTTCCGGCCATCCAGAGACCCTGTTTTAAGTTCCTTTACCATCATGGCTGACGGGAACTTGCTGCCTTCCACACAAACATTATGCTTCTTGCAGCTTACAAATCCACTGGACATATAATTAGATGGCGAGCCGAAAATAACTACTGTGTCATATCCCATGGCCGTTGCTTTTTCAAAAGAATGCTGAATGAGCAGCTTTCCATAACCTCTGCGCTGATATTTCGGCTCGATACAAAGCGGTCCGAAAGTCAGGATATTTTTTACATTCCCATCGTCGTCTGTCAGAGTCGCCTTTGTATACATAATATTTCCGATAACCACGCCGTCAAGTTCTAAGACGAAATCCAATTCGTGGATGAAATCTTTATGTTCGCGCATTGTATGGACAAGATAATGCTCCACACATCCAGGTATATATAAATTATAAAATGCATTCCGTGTTATATTTTCTACGGTTTCATAATCCCTTGGTTCTTCATTGCGAATATTCAGCATTTTTAGCGCCTCCTTTATTTTCAATTTTACGATCTAAACAATTCCCCAAAAACGGGAAATTCTAATTATAGCAAATCACGCATATTCGGACTACTTCATTATATCAGGAAAATACGGATTTTCCAATAGGTTGAATTTATTCTGGAAATTTAATATAATAAACCTGGAGAACCGTCAGGCTTCAATATGAGAGATGGTTCTTTCATCTGTGCTGAAAGAGAAAATCAGGTACGCAGAAAGAGAGGAAGAAGGAAATGAAATATATCATGAAATATACCCGAAGAACATTCTGTGCATTTTTTGTTTTTCTGCTGGCGAATATGCCGATGCTGAATTATGCGTTGAAATCAGGAGGCATGATATTCCCGAAATTTTGGAATATTCTTTTTACACTCCTTTTGCTCTTTGTGGTAGCCGTGATCAATATAGTCCCGGCATTTTCTCATCGGAGAATTCCGGGGAAGAGGCTTAAGACCTGTGCGGACGGATGCGAGCTGCTGATTTATTTCCTGATATCCGTGACGGCGTCGGTAATATGTCTGCTTGTTACGCTTCCGTTCGTATTTGCGGAAAATAAGATGATCTGGTTAGGAAACCTGGTCTGTGTGATTCTCGTGGAGGCGGCGGTCTTCTGGAGCGGGATTATCCGAGTGTATCTGACGTCCGCCCAGATTGGGATCAAGTGGCGGACCATCGGACTGGTGTGTGGATGGATACCGGTGATTCATCTGATTGTGCTGATGAAGATCATCAGGATGGCGTCGTCCGAGTGGGAATTCGAGAGCGGGAAGATCATGCAGGCCCAGGAGAGAAAGGATGAACTACTGTGCCGGACCAGATATCCGATACTGATGGTGCATGGGGTGTTTTTCCGCGACTTTAAATATTTTAATTACTGGGGACGGATACCAAAGGAGCTTGAGAATCACGGAGCCGTGATATATTATGGGAATCATCAGTCGGCTGCTTCCGTCGCGGACAGCGGAAGGGAGCTGGCTTGCCGTATTGAAGAGATCGTGGCAGAGACCGGATGTGGGAAGGTCAATATCATCGCGCATTCGAAGGGCGGGCTGGATTCAAGGTATGCGGTCAGCTGTCTTGGAATGGACAAGTATGTCGCGTCTCTTACTACCATCAATACGCCGCACAGAGGCTGTATTTTTGCAGATTATCTTCTGGATAAGATTCCTGGGGCGGCGAAGGATAAGGTGGCGGAGAGTTATAATTCCGCGCTTAAGGTACTGGGAGACGAGACCCCGGATTTTATGGCTGCGGTGACAGATCTTACGGCTTCTGCCTGTAAGGAATTCAACCGGAAGGTGCTTGACAGGCCGGGAGTCTATTATCAGAGCGTCGGGTCGAAGCTTAACGTGGCGTCGGGAGGACGTTTTCCACTGAATTTTTCTCACCAGCTTGTGAAATATTTTGACGGTCCGAACGACGGGCTGGTAGCGGAAAGTTCATTTCCGTGGGGAGAAGATTATACGTTTCTGACAACCAGCGGGAAGAGGGGGATATCCCACGGTGATATGATTGATCTGAACCGGGAGAATATTAAAGATTTTGATGTGAGAGAATATTATGTGAGGTTAGTGAATGGTCTGAAGAAGAAAGAACTATAATAATTATATCAAAGAAGGAGGAACCGGATGCTTACTGTTCGTAATGAAAGAGGTAGGAAAGAAAAGAAGAGAAGACATAAAGGACGGGGCGCAGGGATTAAGCTCTCTGTCCTGCTTTGCGTTGTGATACTGATCTGCGTGGCGGGATGCGTAAGTTATCTGATGCATGCCAGGGAGCTTGAGAGGGAGAAACCGGGAAAATTACTTGCAGAATATATCGGGCACATAGAGGAACAGGAATATGAAGAGATGTATGCCATGACGACGCTGGAAGGAAAGGACGGAACAGGTAAAGAAGCATTCATAGAGAGAAATTCTAAGATATACGAAGGAATAGAGGCAAGGGACATTAAACTTAGCGATATCGTTATAGGAGAGAAAGAGGATCAGAAAGTCAGCGTCGCGTACCACCTGGCGTTTGAGACGGTGGGAGGAGAGGTGAGTTTTGATCAGGAAGCTGTGTTTAGAGACACGGAGGACGGATATCGGTTGGAATGGGACGACAGCCTGATCTTTCCGGTCTTGACGTCAGAAGACAAGATCAGTGTGAATACCATATCTGCAGAGAGGGGCAGCATACTTGACAGGAACGGCAGATTACTTGCCGGTAAGGGAACGGCGGTTTCTGTCGGTATCGTTCCAGGAAAACTGGAGAGTAAGGAAGAAGCGCTGCAGAGGCTGTCAGAGCTTCTGGAAGTGGATATGGAATCGATAGAAAGCCGATTGTCTGCCGCCTGGGTAAAAGACGATTCTTTTGTACCGGTCGCGACGGTTCCCAAGATTAACGAGTTGGATCTTGGCGCGTTGGAGGTCGACGAGTCTGTCAAAGCGGAGCAGGAGCGGCAGACACAGCTTCTCTCCATTCCGGGCGTCATGTTGTCGGATACAGAGACGCGTACTTATAGCCTGGGAGCGGCGGCTTCACATCTGACCGGTTATGTACAGGAGGTCACCGCGGAAGACTTAGAAGAGCATCCGGACGAGGGGTACAGTACCGGCAGCGTCATCGGAAGAAGCGGCGCTGAGGCGCTCTTTGAGTCCGAATTAAGAGGACGGGACGGCCACGAGGTACGCATCGTCGACGAAAACGGCGACATGAAAGTTGTAATAGCAAGAATTGAGAAGGAAGACGGAGCGGACGTTACGCTCACAATCGACGCAGACTTGCAGCAAATGTTGTATCAGCAGTTTCAGGATGATGAGGGCTGTTCCGTGGCGATGAATCCTTATACCGGGGAAGTGTTGGCCTTGGTGAGCACACCCTCTTACGACAGTAATGATTTCATCAGGGGGATGTCCACGCAGAGATGGAATTCCCTGAATGAAGACGAGAAACAGCCGATGTATAACCGATTCCGGCAGGTGTGGTGTCCGGGGTCTTCTTTTAAGCCGGTCGTCGCGGCAATCGGGCTGAAGGAGGGGGCGCTGGACCCGGGGGAAGACTTCGGGAACGAGGGACTTTCCTGGCAGAAAGATGCTTCCTGGGGTTCTTACTATGTGACGACCCTCCATGCGTACGAGCCCGTCATTATGAAGAATGCCCTGATCTATTCAGATAATATCTATTTTGCAAAAGCGGCGTTGAAGATCGGTGCGGATACACTGATGAATTCTCTGGATGCGTTGGAATTCAATCAGGAGATTCCTTTTGACGTCGTGATGAGTAAGTCCCAGTACTCGAACAGTGAGACGATTGAATCCGAGATTCAACTTGCGGACAGCGGGTACGGTCAAGGACAGATTCTGATCAATCCGCTGCATTTGGCGAGTCTTTATACTTCGTTTGTAAATGAGGGGAATGTGATCAAACCATATCTAAGGTATCGGGAGAATCCGGAAGGGGAGATATGGATCTCCCAGGCGTTTCCCCAGGAAACCGTGGCGCAGGTTGCGGAGGGGTTAAGAGGCGTCGTGAACGATCCGAATGGAACCGGATATGCGGCGCACAGGGATGATATCGTCCTTGCGGGGAAGACCGGGACGGCGGAGATCAAAGATTCCGTAGAGGATACCGAGGGAACAGAGATCGGATGGTTCGCTGTGTATACAGAGAACAGGGAGGCTGCAAAGCCGGTTCTCATCGTCAGCATGGTGGAGAATGTAAAAGGACTTGGGGGCAGCGGCTATGTGGTGAATAAGGATAAGGCGGTGTTAGATATGTATATTCAGTGATATTCAATAAGCTTCTCCCTACGGCACTTCATTACATGGCGGATTCATGATAAAATTCCCACGTAAACTCTGTTTATCTGGGGTATATTCCCGCGAGGGGGAGTGGAAAGGAGATGAGGGTCGAAAGATAAAGCGCCGAGATTCGTGGATTTACCTTGATTAGCAGTCAAAAATGGTCGAGAGTACAAAGGAGGAATATCATGCCACGGAGAGGCGAAAACATTTTCAAGAGGAAAGACGGTCGGTGGGAGGCGCGTTATATACATCATTATGAGAACGGAAAAGCAAAATACCGGTACATCTATGGAGCGAGCTATATGGAAGTGAAAGCGAAGAGGCTGGCGGAGCAGGCATTGCCGGAGAATAATATCATCCCCCATAACAAGCAGACGGCGACCTTTGAGACGTTGGCGGGGGTATGGCTTGCCGATGTTAAAGTTACAGTAAAAGAATCTACATACACCCGATATTATCGCATCGTACAAGTCTATTTATTCCCACATCTGAGGGGGCAGCCACTTTCAAAGATTGATGCGGCGTATTTAAGAGGATTGCCTGAGAAACTGCTTGGGGAGGGGGGGATAGGAGGAATGCCGCTGTCTCCCAAATCAGTTTCTGATATCCTGTGCGTATTAAAATCGATTCTTCAGTATGGGAGGAAGTATGAATATCCTTGTCCTGAATCCAGTCTGCTGCGTTATCCGCAGAAAAAATCCAAATCTATTAAAATATTGACAGAAGAAAACAGAATGAAACTGGAACAATTATTGCTGGACTCCGAGGATACGACAAGCCTCGGGATTCTTTTTACTATGTTTACAGGCGTGAGAATCGGTGAATTATGCGGATTGCGATGGGAGGATATAGACTTTCGTTCCCTTACGGTACATGTGTGCCGGACCGTCGAGAGAATCGCGGATCTGAATCCAAAAGCAGAAGCGAAGACGAAGGTGGTAGTCAGCGAACCGAAGACGAAGAATTCATTCCGTATTATTCCTCTGCCGGAATTTCTTGCCGGATATCTTTCTGTGAGAAAACGTGATCCGCAATGTTATCTTCTGACAGGAAACAAAAAGCATACGGAACCGCATCAGTTTTATATTCGCTACCAGAACTATTTAAAACAGCATGGAATAGAAAATCATTCTTTCCATGCTCTTCGCCATACGTTTGCTACGCGGTGTGTGGAGATGGGTTTTGATACAAAATCCCTTTCGGAGATCCTTGGACATGCGAATATCAACACTACGCTTTCGGTATATGTGCATCCGTCGATCCAGCAAAAGAAGACGCAGATGGAACGGCTTACGCCGTCGCATGTAAGATTATAAAAAGATTTATTAGGGTGTGACGGCAGACAAAAGTCTATACCGTCACATCCAGAGAAATACTTTCGGCAGCCAAAGAAGACGGCGCCATACCGCTAAGATCTGCGGATATGGGAAGATCGGCGGCAGCGCCGGGAACTGTATCAGGAGCGCCGGAGGCGCCGCCGGCAAGATTCGCAAACATTTCCTGTGCGTTGTTTTTCTCGTCTTCTGCAAGCTCCTTCTGAGCGTAATTTCGTTCGTCTCTGCGGCGCTTGGTACGTTTTCCGCGTAATTCGTCGTCTAATTTGGAGGCTTTTTCCATTTCTTTTCTGCTCTCGGCAGCCTTTTTCTGCAGCTCTAGCATCTCTTCTTTATTCAGGTGCTGCTGTTTCTTATGGATACGGCCTATTAATTTTTCCATACGCCGTATCATCTGTGCAACCTTTTTTGCGTCGTCGCCTTCGGCAAGTGCGCTCGCCATTTTTAAAGAATTCAATGCCCGGGTCGCCTTGGAGGAAACGTCTAATACTGCGATCTTCGTTTCTGCTCTGGCAAGCATGGCGGCAAGCTGCCCTGTGGAATCCTCGGGGATGGAACAAGAGATCTTAAGACTGTCAGTATTGGCAGAGATTTTCTGGGGATTATTCCCCTCAGTCTCAGGTTCAGACTGTAAAGGATCGGTTTGTTCATCAATGCTTTCGGTATCTTCTGCTAATGCGGACGGCTGATAAACAGAGTTACTTTTTGTCTGGTAAGCTGTTGATGGAATTTTCTGTTATGAAAATTCCATCAACAGCTTACCAGACAAAAAGTAACTCTGTTTATCAGC
>CANODD010000156.1 GCA_947564705.1 uncultured Dorea sp.
AATTTCTCATATCCGCGAACGCCTATCGCGCCCTCGAATGAAGCCAATGCTTCCGACGATTCCTTTTTCAATTCTCTTAGGGATAAATGAAGCGTACCTATTGAGCGCCCTTCCATTATGGTTCTATCCACCAGGCTTTCTACCAGTTCTGGTTTGCTCTGCAACAGCCGGGACATCTCTTTTTGCATATCCTCTGAGGAATATTCAATTAAGTGAGCCAATATGTTAATCGTTCCCTGCGATTGCAGCAATTTCTCATATCCGCGAACGCCTATCGCGCCCTCGAATGAAGCCAATGCTTCCGACGATTCCTTTTTCAATTCTCTTAGGGATAAATGAAGCGTACCTATTGAGCGCCCTTCCATTATGGTTCTATCCACCAGGCTTTCTACCAGTTCTGGTTTGCTCTGCAACAGCCGGGACATCTCTTTTTGCATATCCTCTGAGGAATATTCAATTAAGTGAGCCAATATGTTAATCGTTCCCTGCGATTGCAGCAATTTCTCATATCCGCGAACGCCTATTGCGCCCTCGAATGAAGTCAATGCTTCCGACGATTCCTTTTTCAGCTGCCTTAGAGACATAGACAATTTATTGATGGAATAATTCTTTTCTATTGTATTTTTAATTAGTCTGTCAATCAAATCATCTGTTAACAAGCTGCATAGTTCTTTTCTTAATAAATCTGTTGCAGCCGCCAGTAAACAAACAAAACCGTTTATGGCTGCACCGTTTATAATAATTTCTCTGTAATTATCTGTTGATATTTTAGTTCCTAATATATTTTTTACATCACTCCCTAGCATAGAGTAATAACGGGAAAAGAGAAATAAGCCGTTACTATTGCCTGAGAGAATCTTTACCAAATCACAGGACGGTATCTGTGCAAGAAATTCAACAGCTGCTTCTTCAGATAATGAAAGTAATAGATGCATAAGACTGACTTCATTTCCATTGCTTACAATGGATTCCTTTATAGACATTGCGTGGAGTAATATCCGCTTTTCCGTTTCTTCAAGTTCGACCAGCGATAATCTATCCTTAAAGAATTGAAAATCATAATCACAATTTTGACACATGGCATCAATCAATTGCACAGAGGTTGCGGCACTGCGAAAGACTTCATTTATTTTTGAACCCTTTTCGGCAATTTCTGTTATTATCTTCCATGTTGAAGTTGATATAAAGCATACATTTTCCTCTAAAAATTCCGTTAAATATTTGTCATCAGAGAGTATTATATATAATACCGGATTTTGATTCAGGACAAATTTATAACTGTACAATAATTGAAAGAATCTGTTTGTCTGTCTTATTTGTTCCTGTTCATCAAGCCTGCCGCTTATCAGATTAGATAATACCCAGTGCAGGCAGTCTGTAAAGACGCTACTATAGTCAAGTCTATATTCCTTACAAATACATACTGTAAGCAGCTCTGCCAGTGACGCATGCTCAATTTCTAATTCCCTATTTGCAATTTCAAAATAGAAATCTTTTAGTACTGTTTGACAGACACTGCATTGTAAATATAAGGGAATGGAAAAATCTATTTGTGATAAAAATAACATTCTTAACGTATCATCCAGATTCTCATTGGTTATTTTGTTTAACGTTCCAAATCCAAAATAGTTAGAATAAATGTTATGAAAATCTATGAACTGCTCTTTCTGCCAATCAATCAAAGAACTCGGCAGATTCCCATTTGTTATTATATACCTCAGTACAGCCAGATTTCCGCCTATGCATTTATACAAATAGTCTGACTCATGCCTTCCAATCTTATTAACAGCCAGTGAGTTATAACATTCAAGAAATATCTTTTCATCAATCTTTCGCCTGAATATCTGATTCGGAGACAAGGCTATTTTAAAATATACATCTTTTTCATATGGTATGCTATTCAGGTTTCTTGTACAGCAAATGCAATAATCCGCTCCCCATATAGAATAATCAGGAAAATCTTCGATTGCGTCAGCAACTTTATGCAAATTATCAATAATCCAAAGATGAATCCCCTCGCTGTGATTTGTCTTTTCTTGGAAATGTATGGCCTGAATCCATTGCTTTATATCATTCCAGCCGCTGGGAGGATTCAAATAATATGCTGATGTAATTAAATCTCGCTTTTTCATCTGTTCCGCTATCACAAAGGATAACATGCTTTTCCCGGAACCTTGTTCGCCCTGAATTAAAATACTATGCTCTGTCTCTACGACGGAAACAACCTTGTCCGGATATCCGGCAGGATAATATAATGAATCCTTTATAGAGTCATAATGTTTATTTTCTTTACAATTCTCAACCAAAACAAATGCTGATCCGACAGTATCAATAGAAATATGTTGATGATTAATATTTTGTACTTTTGCATAGTCTTTATTTATCTGAAAGTTCATTTTATCACCAAATTTCTCTTCAATTGTATTGATTTCCTATGTTTGTAACTTGTGCGTTTCCTTTATTCACTTGCTTACCAATAATAAATCCCTTTTCTTGGACTGTATATTTACACAGATGTTCTATATCTTCTCCATGCTCTTTTATCCAGTCAATAAATTCTGTTTTAAATAAATCTGATGCCTCTGTACTTGTGCAATTATCATAAACTGACCATACATCTTCCAAAGGATGTCTTTTGTTCAATGATTCCTTAGAAGAAATATCCTTAAAAAAAATCTCAGCCTGGCTTTCATCCTTAAAATATCTGGCATTTACAAAATGCTTTTTAAAATTAGCAAGAATCCTGCGTCCACTCTCTTTGATAATATCCCACGTAATACCTCCCGCTGCACTTACACCAATAAACTTCAATGCCTCAATTAAAATAGTTTCCATAATACATCTCCTTATCATAATTACTTGAACTTATTTATAATTTACACCTGACATTAATACATGTTCATACCCTGTATATTTCTTAAATTCTATTGTCCGTCTCTTTTTATAAGTATATCTCAAAAAACTTTGTTTCTCAATAATCTTTTATATTTATCGAACAAAGTACGCCTATCCTGCAGGGATATTTGGTAACGGACGATTTTTTTGTATAAATATGTAAGATAGAAAACCTCATGCTTTCCGCCTTTTATCCTTCCTTTTATTACCTTTAAAAGATCATCCATACTTTGTTCCTGACTTTTTGTACGCAAGGAATCCAGCCGCTGGTTGTCAAAACATATAAAAACGGAGAGCCTCACGCTCTCCGCTTCCCATCCATCATCTTGCAATAAATCACCGCAACTATAGTACTCACCGCCGTAGCAACAATCCCCGACCCCACAATCGCCGCCGGATTCACGCTCCCGTACTGGCTCCGGTACGCAATCACATTCACCGGGATCAGCTGCAGTGACGAGATATTAATAATCAGAAACGTACACATCTCGTTACTCGCGATCCCCCGCTTCCTAACCGGTCCGGAAAGACTTCCTTTCCTTCTGTCTTCCTCCAATTTTCCAAGTTCCTCCATCGCCCGTAATCCCGCCGGTGTCGCCGCCCACCCAAGCCCCAGCACATTGGCGATGATATTCGTAGTTATATGTTCCTGCGCCGGATGGTTTTCAGGAAGTTTCGGGAACAGGAAACGAATCAGCGGGCGGATCTTTCGCGATGCGGAGGTTATAATTCCTGCTTTCGTTGCAATTTCCATCAGACCGACCCAGAAAGACATGACGCCCATCATAGTGATGCACAGAGTAATCGCTTCTTTGGAGGAATCAAGGGCGGCGTTGGTAATATCCGGCATTCGTCCGGTAAAAGCGGCGAATATGATACCTACAAGTATCATACCTGCCCATAGATAGTTTAACATTTTGTATACCTGCGTAGGGTTTTTATCTATATCATATGCGGTTCGCTCCAGAGATAGAATAATTTAGAAATAGAATAATCTAGAAATAGAATAATCTAGAAATAGAATAATCTAGAAATAGAATTATTCAGTGTATTTTCATATTATATTGTGATAAAATAAGTGTCTATAGCCGAGATACAACAAGGTTATCGGACTGTCGCAGTCATATCGGCGGAACGGTTCTGCCGGCGGCTATAAGAGTAAGAAGCAAAGAGAATAGATGTGTAGATTTAGATAGAGAAGTAAGAATTTACGATTTGGCGTATGGGTATCTGAGATGGCAGATATGGTATACAGGGAGGGAATAGATTGGAAAAACAGAGAATTCAATTACCTGAGAGAGTGGACAGAATCATTACGGCATTACAGGAGCACGGGTATGAAGCATATGCAGTAGGGGGATGCATCCGGGATTCGCTTCTTGGAAGGGAGCCGGGAGATTGGGATATTACGACGTCGGCGACGCCTGAGGAGACAAAGGCATTGTTTCGGAAGACGTTTGATACAGGGATTGAGCACGGTACGGTTACGGTGCTTATGGGGGAGGAAGGCTTTGAGGTGACGACATACAGGATCGACGGAAAGTATGAGGACGGCCGGCACCCAAAGGAGGTGAGCTTCACGAGGAATCTCAAGGAGGATCTCTTAAGGCGGGACTTTACGATCAATGCCATGGCATATAATGAGGCGGAGGGACTGGTGGATATCTTCGGCGGCATTCCGGACCTGGAAAAGGGTATAATCCGGTGCGTGGGAAATGCGGGAGAGCGTTTTGCAGAAGATGCGCTTAGGATTCTGAGGGGAATCCGGTTTGCCGCCCAGTTAGGATTTAAAATCGATGAGGATACGAAGCAGGGGATGTGCGCTCTTGCGCCGACACTTGAGAAGATCAGCGCGGAGCGGATACAGGCGGAGCTTATCAAGATGTTGGTATCGGATCGGCCGGAGCTGCTTAGGGAGGCGTATGAGCTGGGGATTACAAAGATATTTCTGCCGGAATTTGACCGTATCATGGGTACGGAACAGGAGACGCCGCACCATATCTATTCCGTGGGAGAACATACGCTGCATGCCATGAAGAATATACGCGGGGATAAAGTGTTAAGGCTGACCATGCTTCTGCATGATATGGGAAAGCCTGCGCTTAAGACGGTAGATGAGGACGGCGTGGCGCATTTTAAGAAGCATGCGGCAGAGAGCTGTGAGATTACCAGGCGCGTACTTAAGAGGCTGAAGTTCGATAACGATACTTTGAATAAGGTAACCCGGCTGGTTTATTACCATGATTATCGTATGCCCGCGGCGGCAAGGAATGTCCGGCGGGCTATGAATAAGATCGGGGAGGAATTGTTTCCGTTATATATGGAAGTCCGGCGTGCGGATGTGCTGGCGCAGAGTACCTATCTGAGGGAGGAGAAGCTTCGGAACCTGGACGAGATCGAAGAACTGTATCGGGAAATCTGCCGTATGAAACAGTGTGTATCACTGAAAGATCTGGCGGTGAACGGGCGGGATCTGATCGAAGCGGGTATGTGCCCGGGAAAGGAGATCGGGGTGAAGCTGAAAGAACTGTTGGAACTGGTGATAGAGAATCCCGGGCTGAATGAAAAAGAAGAATTGCTGCGGAGGCTGTAAAAGAATCGGTTTTTTATGATAACAGAGGCATATATTCCGTTCCCGCGTCATACGTTAGAGAGAATATGTAATATAAGTGCAGGGGATGGATATGCAGGAGTATGAACTTAATGTATTAGAACAGTATAATATAAAAGTCAGCGGCACCCGCAAGACAAGGGGTGCTGTTTTATGCGACACGGATCGAGGGCTGATGCTTTTGAAGGAAGTGAAGGTGTCAAAGAGACGTATTCCTGCGTTGTATGAGCTGCATGAATATCTTTTGGAACAGGGATATACCTATACAGATCGGCTCATGTTAACTAAAGAAGGGGAATATCTGGCATCATCGGAGGAAGGAAAGCAGTATCTGCTGAAATTCTGGTTTCAGGGCCGGGAGTGTGACGTTAAAAAGCCGGCGGAGCTGCTGGCAGCGGCAGGAAACCTTGCCAAACTGCATGTGCTGATGAAGTATAGCTTTGATCAGCCGGCAGCGCCGGGAGATCATATGGGGGAGGAATATCTGCGTCATAACCGGGAATTGAAGAAGGTTCGTCGGTTTATGCGCGGGATATCGCCTAAGGGTGCGTTTGAAACGGCTTTTTTAAAGTATTATGAGCAGATGTATCAATGGGCGCAGGCAGCAGAAGGCCAGTTGGAAAAATCGGATTATGACAGAATCTACAAGGAGAGTATAGAGAGCGGATGTATGACGCACGGAGAATATAATTATCATAATATTCTGATGCTTCCAGGCGGTCATATTGCCGTGACGAATTTTGAGAAATTTAAAAGAGACCTGCAGGTGGAAGATTTTTACTATTTCTTGCGGAAGGTGATGGAGAAGCAGGGCTGGAAGGTACGTTTGGGAGATAATATGCTGAATGCGTATTCGGCGGTTCGTCCGCTTACAAAAGAAGAACTGGAGTATCTTAGAATCCGGCTCTGTTATCCTGAAAAATTTTGGAAAATAGCAAATTCCTACTATCATTCAAATAAGGCATGGATATCGGTGAAGAGTATAGAAAAATTGGATACCGCAATCCGTCAGACGGAAGAAAAAAAGCGGTTTTTGGAGGAAATATTTGCTTTTCATCTGTAAAAATGGGAAAACTGAGAATTTGCCTTGACATTTATCTTGAAAGCGTATATAACTTTAATTACAGGCGTTTTGTGCGGTCTGCACAGATGCCGCATTCAAGATAATAGAATAAAATAAGGGATTCTATGTGAAACAAGAGGAGGAAATTATCCATGAACAAAACAGAATTAGTAGCAGCGATTGCTGACCAGGCAGAATTATC
>CANODD010000157.1 GCA_947564705.1 uncultured Dorea sp.
TGGCGACGCATCAGTTTCTCTATGTGGCGGCGGGAGTCGGAGCCGGAAGCGTCGCGTCTGTGGCCGCTTACTATCTGTTCAACCATGTGAAGACCAGGGTGGTGGTATGGAAGGATCCTTTTGCCAATTATGACAATGGAGGTTATCAGGTGGCGCAGTCTTTATTCGCCATCGGGACAGGCGGCTGGTTTGGAATGGGATTATTCCAGGGAATGCCGGATAATATACCGGTTGCGGACGAGGACTTTGTCTTTTCGGCCATATCCGAAGAGCTGGGGTTGATATTTGCGTTGTGTATGATCTTGATCTGTGTCAGTTGTTATGTGATGTTTCTGAATATTGCCATGCAGCTGCACAACTTTTTCTATAAGATGGTGGCATTGGGGCTTGGAACCTGTTATATATTCCAGGCGTTTCTGAATATCGGCGGAGTGACAAAGTTCATCCCTTCAACAGGAGTGACGCTGCCGTTGGTGAGTTACGGAGGGAGTTCACTTCTCAGCACGCTGATTATGTTTGCAATTATTCAAGGATTGTATATAGTAAGAGAAGACGAGGAAGAGGATATTGAAAGAAGGAAAAAGGAAAGGTTACGGGCAAAAAGAAGCAGACAAGCGTTCCCGGAGAGAAGAGGAAATCCGGGAGATGAGTTGGAAAGAGCGCCGGAAAGCAGACCGAAGAGACAAGAAAAACGCCAAGGTAAAGCGTATAAGGAACAAAGAATTCGCTAGGGTTACGTATATCTTTGTAGCATTGTTTCTGGGAATGATGGGTTATATCGTGCATTTTCAGGTGGTCAAAAGTCAGGAGCTGGTCAATAGTCCTTATAATGCCAGAAAGGATTCCTACGCAGAGCAGGTGGTCAGAGGAGATATTCTGGACCGGAACGGGATGGTGCTGGCAAGAACGGTAGTTGCGGAGGATGGGACGGAAGTCAGGGAGTATCCTTATGGGAATCTGTTTGCCCATGTGATCGGTTACAGTGAACATGGCACATCGGGGCTCGAGTCGGTTGCGAACTTTGAACTTCTCACTTCGAATGCATTTTTCCTGGAGAAGTTAAAGAATGAATTCCAGGATCAGAAGCATCACGGCGACAGTGTGGTGACGACGCTGGACCTGAACCTTCAGCAGGCTGCTTCCGATGCGCTTGGAAGCTTGAAAGGAGCGGTTGTGGTAATAGAACCGAGCACAGGAAAGATTCTGGCGATGGTTTCAAAACCGGATTTTGATCCCAACCAGGTAGATTCGAACTGGGATTTGTTGAATTCGGACGTAAACAGCGTACTCCTGAACCGTGCGACTCAGGGGCAGTATGCGCCGGGATCTACCTTCAAGGTAGTGACGACGCTGGAATATATGCGGGAAAACCTGGAGGAATATCCTCTGTATAGTTACAATTGCAGCGGAGCCATTGAGCAGGACGGAACGACGATAAGCTGTTTTGGAGGACATGTGCACGGGCAGGTCTCCCTGGAAGATAGTTTTGCGTATTCCTGCAATGCTTCGTTCTGTAATATCGGCCTGGCTTTAGACGTACTTGGTTTTCGAAATACGGCAAAAGAATTGCTGTTTGATTCTAAGCTTCCTTCGGTTCTTCCTTACAGCAGCAGTAAATTTATGCTGAATGATACGGACGGAAGCGCGGCAAAGATGATGACTGCCATGGGGCAGGGACAAACGCAGGTAAGCCCTTATCATATGGCGCTGATTACATGCGCGATTGCTAACGGAGGGATACTGATGAAACCTTATCTGATAGATTCCGTTACAAATTATACGGGGCAGGAAGTGGACAAGAATCTGCCGAAGGAGTATAAGACGCTGATGGCGACCGACGAGGCGGCGGAATTGAAGCGGTTTATGTCGGGAGTCGTGGATTATGGCACGGCGTCTGTCTTAAGCGGCCAGAGTTATACGGCGGCAGGGAAGACGGGGACGGCGGAATATAGCTCGGATAAGGAGAAGGATCATTCCTGGTTCATCGGCATGACGAATGTGGATAACCCGGAATTGGTAATCAGCGTTATTATAGAGTCGGCGGACGGCGCGGCGAAAGCCGTGAACGTGGCAAAGCAGGTATTGGACAGTTACTATTATTAGAAATTTATGGAATTTTTATATACAAAAGGGGTGGAATATGAGATACTATAAGTATCTTTATCTGTCAGAGGGAATAAGAAAAAAGAGAAGGAAGATCATCCGGAAACTAAATGAGAATAAGCTGCAGATGAATATCCATGTTATAACTCTGGCTCAGAATGAGAAGAATCAACTGGAGATTTATAATTCAATGCTGTTTTTACAGCCTGATTTTCCAAATGAGGATTTTTTTGTAGTCGGTATTGCAAAAGATTATGAAGATGCGATAGAAATGGTGGAAGAAATTTCGCAGGAAGTGTATAATAAGACAAAAGGAGCAGACATTCGTTCCTATATATTAAAGAGAGAACAGGAAGAGTAAGATGTTACATATTCTATTGTTTATCTTGAAGATCACAGGGATTATAATTGCGGCGATACTGGGGATACTTGTATTGCTGGTTTGTGTTGTTCTATTTGTTCCAGGCAGATATGATATAGAGGCGTCCTGCGACGGTTCATTCTCAGGAATCCGGGCGGCGGCGAGGGTGTCATGGTTTTTGAACCTGGTCAGGCTGAACGTGTGCTATGAAGAAAGGGAAATGACCTGGAGACTTCGTATCGCATGGAAAAACAGACAAAGCGGGCAGGAAGATAAGAAGAAGATAAAAGAAGAGGTGGAAACGTATGACGAAGAAATGGAAGAAGTATGGGAAGCTCCTGGAAAAGGCGTGGAGGAAGAATCCGAAAAGCATGAAAAAGTTGTGGAAACTTCGAAAGAAGCCGAGAAGTTTCAGCAGATTGCTGAGGAAAGGAAAGAAGAGTCCAAAGACATTGAAAAGCTTCCGGAAAGCAGGGAATCTGTGGAAGAAAAAACCAGTGTTGATAAAGACCTGGAAGAAGCAGAAGCCGGCGCTGATAAAGGCCTGGAAGAGGCAGAAACCGGTGCTGATAAAGACCTGGAAGAAGCAGAAGCCGATACTGGTGAAGACTTGGAAGAAGCAGAAACCGATATTGGTGAAGACCTGGAGAAAGCAAAGACCGGCGTTGGCGAAGGGATGGAAGAAGATGAGCAAGGCGGCGAAAAAGGGTGGAAGCGTATATGGCGGAAGGCTGCAGACGGCTGCCAGAAAATTATCCGGAAAATAACAGGTCTATACAGGAAGATAACCGAGATACCCGGAAAGATAGGAGAGATATATCAGAGATTCTCTGACCGAATCAAGACGTTATCTGAGAAAAAGAATAAAATCATAGACTTTATAACAGACGAGATCCATAAAAAGGCTCTTGTAAAAGTAAAGGATGAGGGATTGTATCTGCTTAAGAGGCTGAGACCGAAAAAGCTCCTGGCGAGAATTCATTTTGGCTTTGACGATCCGTGTTTGACCGGAAAATTGCTGGCGGGTTTCAGTATGGCCTATCCGTTTCTGGGAAATAATGTGGATGTCAGTCCGGATTTTGAGCGGAAGGTGCTGGAAGGAGACTTAAAGATTGTCGGAAGAATCCGTGTCAGCTATTTTGCGAGGTTATTGTGGAAACTTATCTGGTGTAAAGAAGTGCGCATGACATATAAGCATGTGAGAAATTTTGAATTATAAATATAAATATACTTTTGGAATGATTAGGAGGATTTAGCATGTCAGAGAATCAGTTTAAAGGAACAGTGGAAGCTTTGTTTCACGGGATGGACGGTGTGATCTCATCAAAGACGGTGGTAGGAGAGGCGATTCATATCGGCGATACGATCATCCTTCCTCTGGTTGACGTATCCTTTGCGGTGGGCGCGGGGGCCTTCAACGGAGACAAGAAGGAGAAGGGCGCGGGGGGACTTGGCGGTAAGATAACTCCGAGCGCTGTACTTGTTATTCAAAATGGACACACGAAGCTTGTGAATGTGAAGAATCAGGATACCATGACGAAGATTCTTGATATGGTGCCGGATGTAATCGATCGCTTCGGTTCTAAGAAAGAGGAGAAGATGACGGAAGAGGATGTGATGGATATTCTGGATTCTGCAGAGAATGAAGAGAAATAGACGTCATCTTTTTGGAGGCGGACGCATATAATATAGAAAACCTGCGCAAGGGTGAGGAATATGAAGCGTGTGGCAGGGTTCGCTTTGTTCTGTGTGGCGATTGGTATGGTTCTTGCACTGATCCTTCCGAACATGTTTGTGGAAGTATTATGTATCATGTTATGTGTGCTGATCGGATACAATTTGTTTTTTTGCTAAGAATTGTCAAATAGTACTTGCAATTCTTACTTGTATCTGTTAGAATATCAGTGTTGTGAGTCTGTGGGACAGACTATATATGGAGCGTTAGGAGGTGCAGTCATGGCAAAATGTGCTATTTGTGAAAAGGGTGCTCACTTTGGAAATCACGTAAGCCACTCTCATAGAAAGACACCGAAGATGTGGAAATCAAATGTAAAATCCGTTCGTGTGAAGACAGAAAATGGTGGAACAAAGAAGATGTATGTTTGTACTTCTTGTTTAAAGTCAGGAAAAGTCGAGCGTGCATAAGGGAAGTGACAGTTGAACTCAGATTTCACTTGAAATCTGAGTTTTTGTTGTAATACGGGGAAAAAAAGTGTATAATATTTCTGTTATTATGGATTAATAGATTGTAGAATGGAATGATAGGAGGCATCGGGTATGAAAGGATGTATGAGTACGGATTTTGGTATTGTCACGATTGATCCGGAAGTGATCGCAAAGTATGCAGGAACCGTGGCGGTGGAATGTTTTGGAATTGTGGGGATGGCCGCGGTTAATATGAAGGACGGGCTGGTTCACCTGCTTAAGAAGGAGAGCTTAACCAAGGGAATCAAAGTAGCGATATCAGACGAGAATCATATCAGCATTAGCTTTCATATTGTTGTTGCGTATGGCGTAAGCATTTCAGCCGTTACGGAGAATCTGATCAGTAATGTCAAGTACAGGGTAGAAGAATTTTCAGGAATGCCGGTAGATAAGATTAATATTTATATTGAAGGTGTCAGGGTCATCGATTAAGTTAAGGAGGAACGTAAGAAGTGGCTATGAAAATTATAAGTGTGGATATGCTTGCAAAGATGTTTCTGGCAGGTGCGCAGAATATTGAGGCAAAGAAAGAATATATCAATGAACTGAATGTATTTCCGGTGCCGGACGGCGATACGGGAACGAATATGTCGCTTACGATCATGGCAGCGGCTAAGGAAGTGACGGCTCTTAAAGAAACGGATATCAAGGATCTGGCTAAGGCAATCTCATCCGGGTCTCTGCGGGGCGCCAGAGGAAATTCAGGTGTAATCCTGTCACAGCTTCTGCGGGGCTTTACCAAATCCATCCGTGAAGAGAAACAGATCGATGTCCGGGGACTTGCAGCGGCCTGTGCAAGGGCAAGAGATACGGCGTATAAAGCAGTCATGAAGCCGAAGGAAGGTACGATCCTTACAGTTGCCAGCGGGATTGCGGAAAAGGCTGCAGAGATGGCGGAGGAGACGGATGATCTTGAAGTATTCCTTCCGGCCGTGATCGAACATGCCGAGGCGGTCCTTCTTAAGACACCGGATATGCTTCCGGTATTGAAGGAAGCCGGAGTGGTGGATTCCGGAGGACAGGGATTGCTGGAAGTGATCAGAGGCGCTTACGATGCGTTCCTTGGAAAAGAGATTGACTACAGCGCCATTGCTCCGGGAGCAGGGGCGAAAGTTACGAAGGTCACCGCGCAGGATACGGCGGAGATTAAGTTCGGATATTGTACGGAGTTTATCATTCTGACGGAGAAGGAATTCACGGATACGGATGAGAGAGAGTTTAAGGGATATCTTTCTTCCATCGGAGATTCTATCGTATGCGTGGCGGATGACGATGTGGTAAAGGTTCATGTGCATACCAATGATCCGGGTCTTGCGATCCAGAGAGCGTTGACATTTGGACAATTGTCGAGGATGAAGATCGACAATATGCGTGAGGAGCATCAAGAGAAGCTGATTAAGGACGCCGAGAAGCTGGCGGCCAGCGAGGCGGCAAAGGAAGCGGAACTTAAGGCTGAAAGACAAGAGGCGAAGAAGTCGGGCGAGCCGAGAAAGCCGATGGGATTCATTGCGGTGTCGATTGGGGAAGGAATGAATGAGATATTCAAAGAGCTAGGCGTCGACCATATCATTGAAGGCGGACAGACGATGAATCCGAGTACGGAGGATATGCTGAATGCCATCGACCAGGTGAATGCGGATTGTGTATTTATCCTTCCGAATAATAAGAATATAGTCCTTGCCGCGAACCAGGCGAAGGCGTTGGTGGAGGATAAGGAGATCGTAGTTGTTCCTACGAAGACTGTTCCCCAGGGAATCACCGCGGTCATCAATTTTATGCCGGATGCGGATGTCAGGGAGAACGAAGAGGCGATGCTTGAAGGAATCCGGAATGTGAAGTCCGGTCAGGTCACCTACGCAGTCAGGGATACGCACATTGACGATAAAGAGATCCATGAAGGCGATATCATGGGAATCGGCGACGCGGGAATCCAGGCGGTAGGAAGAAGTGTTGAAGAAACTACGAAAGAACTGTTGTCGCAGCTTGTGGATGAGGATTCTGAGTTAATCAGCCTGTATTATGGGGAAGAAGTAAAAGAAGAGGACGCAGAGAGATTCATTG
>CANODD010000158.1 GCA_947564705.1 uncultured Dorea sp.
GACCACCGAGATCTACACTCTTTCCCTACACGACGCTCTTCCGATCTTGAAAAGAACAGGCAGGGAATAAAGCTCCTTTGCCTGTTCTTTTCATTACAATATTTTGCAGACATCAATCCATTTTATAAAACCAGAGTATTTTTCTAATTCTTGGGGTGAAAGTTCAATCGCACTATTAGAACTGCCACAAGCAGGGAATACGGTATCAAAGCGTTTCAGCGATATGTCTAAATAAACTTCCACGCCCTCGTTTACAGCAAAGGGGCAGATACCTCCAACAGCGTGTCCGACTAAAGACTCGGCTTCATCAAAAGACAACATCTTTGCTTTTGTTCCGAACTGGGCTTTGTATTTTGCATTATCAATCTTGGTATCGCCCGCGGCAACAATCAATATCACTGTTTCCCCTATGTGGAAGGACAGCGTTTTCGCAATACGGCTTTCCTCGCAATGCAAAGCCCTGGCGGCAAGGGGTACAGTTGCGCTTGAAATTTCAAATTCCTGTATTCTTCCGTCAATTCCCTTTGTTTTGAAATATTCTCTTACTTTTTCAATAGACATATGATTTCCTCCAGATTATAAGGTTTCCTTTCATTTTTTATAAAATATAAAATTATAAATATTGCTAATGTCTTTATAGGGGTTCATATACGAATGTGGAATATTAGCTTCGAACCGGACTGCCTGTTTTTCGCTTAATGTAATCTTCGTTCCATTCAAAACCATATCCAATTTCCCATGAATGACAAAAATGTATTCTTCTACGCCATCGTTATGCTTATCAGACCTGTGCCCGCATCCGGATTCAAATTCAATATAAAAAGCTTCACAGCTGCGGATTATAACATATTTTTGAGCAAACTTCAAGGAAAGGAAACATGACAATGGGTATCCTGTACAAGTCCCTGCACAAATCATATTCAAAAGCGGAGGGGAAGGACTGCCTTGAACTAACGTTTCCGGAATAATTACTTTGTTAAAAATTTATCTTTTTTCTAAAAAATAGATAATTACTGTTGATTTTATTTTTTTATTATGTATACTATTTATCAGAGGGAGCAATCCGCTTTCTATGATGATATACCATTGAGATCATGCAGATTTGTATGGAGACTTACAGATGGTTATCATCTAAGCAACTGAAGAATATGAAAAAAGGAGATTATGAAAGATGGCAGAGATTAATTTGAGTAAGTATGGCATCAATGGCACCACTGAAATCGTACACAATCCTTCTTATGAGATGTTATTCGAGGAAGAGACGAAACCGGAACTGGAAGGTTTTGAAAAGGGACAGGTCAGCGAGCTTGGCGCAGTGAATGTCATGACTGGTATCTACACCGGACGTTCGCCGAAAGACAAATTCATCGTAATGGATGAGAATTCTAAGGACACCGTGTGGTGGACCTCCGATGAGTACAAGAATGACAATCATCCGGCTTCCGAAGAGACCTGGAAGGTAGTAAAGGATATTGCCCTGAAGGAACTTTCTAATAAGAGACTGTTTGTTGTAGATGCTTTCTGCGGCGCGAACGAAGATACACGTATGTCAATCCGTTTCATTATGGAAGTAGCATGGCAGGCACATTTTATTAAGAATATGTTTATCATGCCTACGGAAGAAGAGCTTGAGAAATTTGAGCCGGATTTTGTTGTTTACAATGCATCCAAGGCGAAAGTAGAGAATTATAAAGAACTGGGACTGAATTCAGAGACGGCTGCCATGTTCAATATTACAAGCCGCGAGCAGGTTATTGTCAATACATGGTACGGCGGAGAGATGAAGAAAGGTATGTTCTCTATGATGAACTACTATCTGCCGCTTAAGGGTATTGCGTCCATGCACTGCTCTGCCAACACGGATATGAACGGCGAGAATACCGCGATCTTCTTTGGTCTTTCCGGAACAGGTAAGACGACGCTTTCTACAGATCCTAAGAGACTTCTGATCGGCGACGACGAGCATGGCTGGGATGACGAAGGTATCTTCAACTTCGAGGGCGGATGCTATGCGAAGGTTATCAATCTTGACAAAGAGTCTGAGCCGGATATCTACAATGCGATCAAGAGAAATGCTCTTCTTGAGAATGTTACTCTGGACGCAGAAGGCAAGATCGACTTTAACGATAAGAGCGTAACGGAGAATACCCGTGTATCTTATCCGATTAATCACATTGAGAAGATCGTACGTCCGGTTTCTGCGGCTCCTGCAGCTAAGGAAGTTATCTTCCTGTCCGCAGACGCGTTTGGTGTACTTCCTCCGGTATCGATTCTTACTCCTGAGCAGACACAGTACTACTTCCTGTCAGGATTTACGGCTAAGCTTGCAGGAACAGAGCGTGGAATCACAGAGCCTACACCGACTTTCTCCGCATGTTTCGGACAGGCTTTCCTGGAACTGCATCCTACGAAGTATGCAGAAGAACTTGTTAAGAGAATGGAAAAGAGCGGCGCTAAGGCATATCTGGTTAACACAGGATGGAACGGAACCGGAAAGCGTATCTCTATCCGCGATACCCGTGGTATCATCGATGCGATCTTAAGCGGAGATATCCTGAAGGCAGATACCAAGAAGATTCCGTACTTTAACTTTGACGTTCCGACGGAGCTTCCAGGCGTAGACACCAACATTCTGGATCCGCGCAACACCTATGCTGACGCGGCTGAGTGGGAGACGAAGGCTAAGGATCTGGCACAGAGATTTGTTAAGAACTTTGCGAAATACGAAGGAAATGAGGCTGGAAAGGCTTTGGTTCCGGCAGGTCCGCAGTTATAATTTTTTGAATTTGATGCCTCGCTGCTTGCAGCGGGGCATTCGGATTATTAAAAGAACCGGCGCCAAGTCTTCTGGCGCCGGTTCTTTTTGTTAACCGGATGCCGGTTCGTGAACTGCAGTACTTGAAATGTTTGGTCAAAGAAGTTAATATATTGAGTGAAATGAATCATATTTGCAGATATGGATATTTTAATGAAGAGGATTCTGCAATTAGAAAAGAGGGATATCGGAGATGACAAAGGTAGACATTATATCGGGATTTTTGGGAGCCGGGAAGACGACGTTCATAAAGCAGTTGATCGAACAGGTATTTACGGGTGAGAAACTGGTACTAATCGAAAACGAATTTGGTGAGATCGGCATCGACGGCGGATTCCTGAAGGATGCCGGGATTGAGATCACAGAGATGAATTCAGGATGTATCTGCTGTACATTGGTCGGTGATTTCAGTAAAGCGCTTCAAAAGGTGTTGGAGGACTACAGACCTGACCGCGTCCTGATCGAACCGTCGGGTGTGGGTAAGCTCTCGGATATTGTAAAAGCGATCGAGAAGGTAAAGAAGAATGCCGAGATTGAGATAGGCGGAAAGATTACTGTGGTTGACGGTAAGAACGCGAAGCTATATCTTAAGAACTTCGGAGAGTTCTTCGAGGATCAGGTAAAGCACGCTTCCACGATTGTGGTCAGCAGAACACAGATGATGACGAATGAGAAGGTAGAGGAATGTGTCCGCATGCTCCGGGATGAGAATGGAGACGCCGCGATTATTACCACGCCATGGGAGAGACTGGGGAAAGAAGCTATCTGCCATGCATTGGAGCATGGAGCCGAGATAGAGGAACTTCTGCATCATCATGACCATGAAGAAGATTGCTGCGGCCATGAGCATCACGGACATCATCATGACCATGAAGAAGGTTGCTGCGGCCATGAGCATCACGGACATCATCATGACCATGAAGAGGATTGCTGCGGCCATGAGCATCATGGTCATCATCACCATGACCATGAAGAAGATTGCTGCGGTCATGATCATCACGGTCATCATCATCACCATCACGCAGATGAGATATTCATGAGTTGGGGCAAAGAGACGGCTCACAAATATACGGATGAGGAATTGGATTTCTTGCTGAAAGCGTTATCCGAGACAGAAGGATACGGCACAATTCTGCGTTCAAAAGGAATCATTCCGATGGACGACGGCACATGGAAACAGTTTGATCTTGTCCCGGAAGAATATGAAGTCCGCGAAGGACAGGCAGACTATACCGGACGTGTTTGTGTGATAGGTACGGATCTGAAGGAAGAAGAATTGATGAGATTATTTCATATATAGGGAAAGAATCTCTGGATTTAATAATTTAGGTTTAATAATTTAGGAATGAAGGTGATTGCATGAAGACGCCCGTATTCATATGTACAGGTTTCCTTGACAGCGGCAAGACGACCCTTGTGAAAGACACGCTGATGGAACAGGAATGGATCGCGCCTGGTCTGACCCTGCTGATTCTGTGTGAAGAAGGTGAGGAAGAATATTCGCAGGAGTATCTGGATTCCAGAGAGATGCTCCTGTTGAAGGTTGATGAATTCGGTCAACTGAATCCGGCTTTTTTCAAGAACTGTGAGAAGAACTATCATCCGGCGCAGGTGGTGATCGAATACAACGGGATGTGGAAGTTAGAAGATCTGCTGTCCATTAAGTATCCGAGAAGCTGGGAGCTGCAGGGAGTCTATTCCACGGTAAACGGAACGACACTGGATATGTACCTTAAGAACATGAGAAATATACTGATTGAGCAGCTTACGGAATCAGAACTGATCGTAGTGAACCGCTGCCCGGAAGGGATGGATCGCTCGGGATTCCGCAGGGCGCTGAAGGTACAGAATCCTATGGCTCAGTTGATCTTTGAAGGAACGGACGGCAGAATCATACAGCCGTCCGAGGAAGATCTGCCTTATGATGTCAAGGGGGATAAGATCCAGATAGACTCGGCAGATTTTGGGATATGGTATGTGGATGCATACGATCACCCGGAACTCTATCTTCACAAAGAGGTGGAATTTGTGGCACAGGCGTTTCGTCCGAAGGGGATGAAGGAGAATATGTTCGTCCCGGTACGTAAGATCATGACCTGCTGCGCCGATGATTTGAAATTCTATGGTTATCCCTGTAAGTCTGAACAGATTGTGGAATTCAAGAAGGGCGCGTGGTTCAAGGTTCGTGCCAGATTCGAATATGAGCAGGCGGTATCCTTTGGAAATGAACAGCCGGTGCTTTATCTGATTGATATGGAACCGGCAGAGAAGCCTGCGGAAGATATCGTTTATTTGATGTGATATGGAATCAGAAAGGTGTTTATGAAATTTGGGGGATTTAGCAGGAGCAGGTCAGGAAGATTCCTGGCATGGATGCTCATTTTATTGATTTATGTAGCTTTGGTTCCGGACGGAGCAGGGACAGTTTTGTGCGGGGCTGAAGAGCAGGCGGATACGGCGGATTCCGGAGAGTTGAAAGAGAACGGAGAAGAAAAGCCGAAGTGGGAAGGAGACAGGATCTACTTTGCCGCGTTTGGAGACAGTATCGCCAAAGGATACGCGGGGCGGGGAGAAGAGGAGCTGAGAAGCTATACACAGTTGCTTGCAGACGCCGTGTCCGCAGAAACCGGAATCCCGGCGGAATGTGAGAATTTTGCGAAGAACGGGAGAGATTCTGAGAGGCTGAATTCTGAGATTCTGAGTACAGAAGAGGCGCTTGCGGCGCTTGACAGGGCAGATATCATTACATTGACCATCGGGGCCAATGATCTGATGCAGGAATTCAGGAGGGCGGCGCAGGAAGTGCTGGGGACAGACCGGAAGTTCTTAAGCGTCTACGATGCATTTGACGCGCTGCAGGAAGGCGTGGGCGGCAATCCGCTTCTGATCGTCAAGATACTTGATGTGCTGAATAACTGGGATTATACGATGTTCGAGGAACAGTGGCTCATGGCAATGGAAACGATCGCGGAGCATCGAAAAGATACGGCGCAGATGATTGTCACAACTATATACAATCCGGTGAGCCGGTTTGAACTGCCGGAGTCTATGAATGGTATCGTAGAGGATATTATCCTGAATATGAACCAGATTATGTATGAACATGCAGAAGAGTATGATTACCGGGTGATTGATTTGTTTGATTCTGAGATCTGCGAGCACACACAGGAGGACGGACTTCATCCGGATCAGGAAGGGCAGGCGCTTATTGCGGAACTTGCGGCGGAGAAGATTGATACCGGTATATTTAAGGGAGAACCGGAAAAGATAATTGAGGAAGCGCCGCGTCCCAGGAAAGTGGAACGCCGCAGATACAGTCTCTGGACAGTGTTAGGGCCGCTGTCGTGGATCCTGCCTGCAATTCTTGCCGGCGTGGCCGCCGTGCTTTTCATCTGGCTTTTCAAGAGGAAAAAAAGCGGGGAATCCGCGGCCTTGTACCGAAAAAGGAACAAAAATATAGGTAAGAATGACTAGACTTTTAACAATGTGTGGACTATAATAAAAACACACGTCAAATTAACATAATTTGCATAATTATAAGGAGGAACAACGACAATGGCAAGAAAAATGAAGACCATGGATGGTAATCAGGCGGCGGCTCATGCATCATATGCATACACAGAAGTTGCGGCTATTTACCCGATCACTCCATCATCTGTTATGCCGGAGCATGTAGATGAATGGGCAACAGAAGGCAGGAAGAACATCTTTGGACAGACTGTTCAGGTAACAGAGATGCAGTCAGAGGCAGGAGCGGCAGGAGCAGTACACGGTTCCCTGGCGGCAGGCGCTTTGACGACAACATTTACGGCATCCCAGGGATTACTGCTGATGATTCCTAACTTATATAAAGTAGCGGGCGAGCAGCTTCCGGGTG
>CANODD010000159.1 GCA_947564705.1 uncultured Dorea sp.
GCTAATCCTACTCTGCCCCAAGCTTCTCCAGAACCTTTCGAATGGTATCTTCCAACCTCAATCCGTCCTCGCAGATGGTCACATCTGCATATTTTCTAAAAAGTGCAGTCCGCTCATCATAAAGATCCCTCAGGGACTGTCCGTCCCTTAAAACTACTCCTCTGCCTCTTGCGTTATGAATCCTTCTTTCTATCGTCTCAAAAGATGCTTTCAAATATACGATCCGGCCGATCTCCTTATAATGTCTCATCGCATTCTCGCAATATATGACGCTCCCTCCCGGAGAGATCACCGTTCTCTTTGTCTGCACCCTTGCATTGATACGATCCTCAACCTCCAGAAATCCATCAATCCCCTTTTCCTTGATGATTTCCTTCAACAACTTTCCCTCTTCTTCCTGTATCAGGATATCTGTATCGATAAATCTGTATCCCAGCCGTTTTGCAACGATTACTCCTATCGTACTTTTACCTACGGCAGGCATACCTATGAATATAACATTATCTCGGTCCATCTTCTCCCCTTTCCCCTGTCAAATGTACCGTCAGACCGATTTCTACCAAACAGTATGCTGACGTTATGGAAGTTATTTTACCACATCCTTGCCCATTCGTCCACCCCCTTGACACAGCGGCAGAACACGGCAGGCCGCTGTCAAGTGGCTGCAATACTTTTGTATCCTTATCAATAGAACCTCTTTCGGCAGTTTCTATATTCATATCTTCTCTGACACAGTTCATGATACACCATCACCTGGATCAGATCCATCAGCCATTCTCCCGGATTCTCCTCCTCTTCTGCCGCCTGATCATAGATCCGCCTGCACATCAGCCGCAGCTGCAGCTGATCCGGGTATTCGTCATACATCATACTTCCGTCATATTCCATCCTGTCGCATTCCTCTTCGACATAAGGAAGAAGCCTTCTGGCGGTCCGGGGATAGATGCTTTTCATATAATCCAGATCCCGTCTCATGTTCCTCTCATCATCATACAATAACGGCATCGGATACGTCATATAGTAAGGCAGTCGATTGTCCATGTGCACACTCTCCTAAGAATAATCATCTACCCTATTATATGCATCTTTTGAGAATGTGTGCCCGCCTTATTCCCGCGTCAGCTTCCTGATCCAGTTTCCATAATGCGACATGAGGAATGCCGGCACACACTTGAAGATCTGGTCCGCATTCAGACAGCATACCACCGCTTCCGGGGACGCTTTCACCACGAATGCCATAACAAAAGACAGCGGAAGCACAATCAGCCAGATACTGATCAGATCCACCTTCACCACAAACAGCGCATTCCCGGCTCCCCGTATAATCCCTACATTAGTCGGCATCTGGTAAGACATCCCGACACACACAATACTCAGGATAATCAGGAAAGAATCCGCCATCTCTTTCGTCTCCGGCCTCAGATCATAAAGCCCAAGCACAGGAATCCGGAGGAAGAACAATAAAATACCGGACAATATACCAATCACAATGAATACTCTCTGAAGCCTGACCGAATATTCCTTCACTCTCGGAATATCTCCGCTCCCCACTGTCTTTCCGATTATGACAGAAGCCGCAGACGCCGCTCCGGACGCCGTAGACTTTACCACCAGAAATAATGTAGACGACGCACTGTTCGCCGCGATCGCCGCCGAAGTCATATGCCCCAGGATTACCGTCTGAAGCGCAGTGTTAAGCCCCCATAACCCCTGAACCAACACCATAGGCGACACGATCTTGTAATAATCCCTCGCAAGCCTCCGATCGAACTGCAGGTAATCTCTAAAACGAAGCTCGAGTCTCCAAAGCATGTCCGCCCGCTCCGTCAGACTGCGCTTCTTTTTTGAAGATGTATATATGTATAAAACCAATGCTCCGCACTCGATTACCCGTGCCGTCAACGTTCCTGCCGCCGCTCCTTCCACTCCCAGCCTCGGCGCGCCGAAATTCCCGAATATCAGTATATAATTCATTCCGCAGTTTACAAAAAAAGTAAGAATCGACAACTGAAATGCTATTTTCACCGTTTCCATACTGCGAAGCGTCGCCAGAAGCAGCTGCGTCACGGCAAAGAAGAGATAAGTAAACCGAATGATCGCAAGATACTTCACCCCTTCTCCTATAATAGGCCGGTCTGTAGTAAATACTCCCACCGCCCTATGCGGAAACGCACTGACCAGAATGAACAGAACCGCCGCGGTCATCAGCGCCGCATGCATCGCCGACGCCGCGATCTTCTTAAGCGGTTCTGTCTGTCCCTTTCCCCAATATTGACTTCCGAAAATCACCAGTCCGTCCCCCAGACCCATGATAATCTGCTGATACACAAACTGTATCTGGTTCACGGCCGCCACTCCCGCAAGAGCCGTCTCGCTGTATGCTCCCAGCATCATATTGTCCGCAAGGTTCACACTCAGAGTCACCACATTCTGCAGCACCAAGGCTATATAGATGGAAAAGAATTTTTTATAGAATGAACGATTACTCATGCATCCCTCCATGGTGCCCCCCGCCATGATGAGACGAGCCATTTCCGTATCCGTACCCTCTTCTCTCTTCGTTCCCGTAGCCGTATCCACAGTCTGTCTCTTCCCCGGTTTCCGTCCCGTCGCCGACGGATTCCTCGCTTATTCCGGTTCCGTCTATGGCGTCGTCTTCTCCACCCTCCTCATATTCCCGGAGCCTTTCCCATATTTCCTCCATGCTCATCCTTCTGCATTCCTCAAGGGTAATTGAACTATCATATTGCGAAAGCTCCAGATAAGCCTTATACTTACCACAGGATATTCCGTTTTCATGCGCCTGCGGCGCCTCATTAATATCTGCCTGTGTGCTGTGGCAGCTGCCTTCCACGTGGCTGGTACATGCTTTCACGCCTTCGGTCAGCTTCGCCTCATTCGCCGAATCGGCCACTACCGTCAGAACAAGCTGCGACGTGTCCGTCAGATATAAGCGCATTCCCTCGCTTCCGATTACCGTATCAATCGCCTCTGTATACTTTTTCCATTTTAACGGCAGTCCGTCCAATATCTCTTCGCCCTCCGCATTATACGCTTCCGCAGATACGACCCTGTCAAAGCGGTTTAAAGCCAGCTCGATAGATGGATTAACGTCTATACTTACATAGGAAACCGGTCTCAATATCCATGAAGTTCCGACTCCTCCCATCACCAGGAGCAGCAGCCCACATACGGCGGAAACAGCATATTTCATGACCTGATGATATCCCTGTCTGGATTTCCCCCTGTTTCGTTCCCTCAGAAACTGCTTCGTCCCTTCTTTCAGCCGTGCATCCGCCTGAATATGGTCGAACGCATCGTATATCTTATTCGTCAATGCCATCACCCCCCAGCTTCTCCTTCAGCATCTCCCGCCCTCTAAAAAGCAGCGAATAGACGGTATTCTCTTTCTTTCCAAGGATTCTTCCAATCTCAGCCGCCGAATACCCTTCATAATAGTGCAGATAGATCGTATCCTTATATTTTACCGGAAGAGACAAAACTGCCTCCAGAACCTCTCTATGCTCTTCCGCTTCTTCTGCTTCCACCTCATGCAGCACTTCAAACGAAACGACGTTTCTCCGGAAAAAACTCTTCAGATAATCCTTGCTGGCATTGATGGCCACTCGAAGCAGCCATGCTTTCTCATGCTCCCGATCGGCAAAGCTTCCCTCGTACGTCATGTATTTTAAGAAAACATTCTGAAACACATCTTCCGTATCCGTCTTATTCTTCAGATGATAAAAGCAGACTCTTTTGACCATATCCGCATACTCGTCTACCACGCGGTTTATCTCCGCCTCACTCCGCATCCTTCATTCCCTTTCCTCAAACTGAAGGGACTGTCGAAAAATATATTTCAATTTTCCAATAGTCCCTGCATAATCGTCTATTCTGCTATTTAAAAAAACTTTTTCTTACCAGCGGCATCCTCTGCCATGACCGCCTCCATGACCTCCGTGATGTCCATTGCCATATCCGCCGCCGTATCCGTTCCCATAACAACTGCCGTCTTCCCAATAATCACATACGCCGTTGCTGTCCGCATCCGTATAATTACCGCCATATCCCTGGTTTCCTGTTCCATAACTGCCGGTACTTACATATCCGCCGGAGCCTCCCTGGGTATATGTCTGCCCGCCTGTCGCCGCAGGAGCGGGCGCTTCCGTTACCCGGTCTCCCACCGAATATCCCGACGTCCTCCAACAGGACTGATTCGAGAACGAACAGCCCGGCAGTCCAACATGATTATAGTGACCGCCAAAATACTCCGCGTGATGCACCAGCAGTCCGTCCGTAGCGTAGCCTCTTGCCGAACCCGCCGCAGAACTTGACGCAAACACCGATGTTCCCATCATTAATGTTAATACTCCTGCTGCTGCTAATACTGCCATTTTTTTCATTGCTTTATAACCTCCGATGATTATTTGATTGTTTATTTGTTTTCTTTACATGTAATACGATTCAGTAAGGCAGAATCTTGCAAATTCTGTAAATAATTATTTTTTATATTTTACTTGCGCTTATTATAATATATTCTTCCCGTCAAAAGTATTAAAAAACGAAATATAAAATATAATTTTTCGAATCTATTTGCCCTGCATCCGCTTAATCACCTTGAGTCTTGTAAATTCTTCTCTTTCCTTCTCCTCCAGCGCGTTATTGATCGTATACACCAGATTACTGTACATCGGAATTGTTATATTCTTAAGGGCATTCGCCCTCTTCTGCGTTTTCTTTATATTTGCCGCGAGCCGATACGCCGCATTCTCCACCTCCGCCAGCTTGATCGTCAGGTGCTTCACCTGCCGGAACGCCTCTCTGGCGGCGTCGATGGATTCCTTCGTCGTTCCAAAGGCATAAGTCAGATGATTCTGCTTGTCATCGTACTTGATATGCGGAATCTCTGTTCCCATGATACTTCTGGTCTGAATACGGATCGACTCCTCGATGGGAACAGTGAACGCAAGCTCCTGCACCTTACTGATCCCCTGTTCGATATTCGCGCGCTGCAGGCACGCGTATGCCCTGGTAAATGTGGTATCAATCTCTTCCTGTATGTTCTTTGCCTCATCAATTAATTCCATCAATTCCTTCAGGAGAATATTCCGCTTCTTATCCATAAGGTCATAGCCCTGGTGCGCAAGGGCCAGAGAATTCTTGGCAAGCATCAGATTTCCTTTGGTTGGAAATTCTCTTGGATCCATATACAGACCTCCTTATCTACCTTGCATCTCCCTTTATATCGCTTCTTCTGCTTCTAACTGCAGTTTGCCTTCCTCACGCGGGTAGTATCTGTCAATCAACTTCGTATCGACCCTGTCAAGCTCCTCCTTCGGCAAGTATCCCAGCAATTGCCAGCCCAGATCCAGAGTATCCTGGATAGACCGGTTCTCTGTCGGTCCCTGGCCGATATAGTGTTTCTCGAATTCTTCGCCGAACTTCAGATACTTCTTATCAAGGGGCGACAGTTCATCCTCGCCGATAACCGACGCCAGGTTCCTTGCTTCCCCAACCTTCGCGTAAGCGGAGAACAACTGGTTCGCAAGATCCTGATGATCTTCTCTCGTATAACCCTCCCCGATGCCGTCCTTCATCAGACGCGACAGAGACGGCAGGATACTGATGGGCGGATAGACCGCCTGGCCGTGCAGATTCCGGTCAAGTACAACCTGACCTTCGGTAATATAACCTGTCAGGTCAGGAATCGGATGGGTGATATCATCATTCGGCATAGTCAGGATCGGAAGCTGTGTCACAGACCCGTTCGATCCTACGACGATTCCCGCGCGCTCATAGAGCGTCGCCAGTTCACTGTAGAGATATCCCGGATATCCCTTTCTGGAAGGGATCTCTCCCTTAGATGAAGACACCTCACGCATCGCCTCTGCAAATGAAGTCATATCCGTCAGGATTACCAATATATGCATATTACACTCAAAAGCCAGATACTCCGCCACCGTAAGCGCAACCTTCGGAGTAATCAGACGTTCCACCACCGGATCGTTAGCCAGATTCAGGAACATGCACACATGATCGGACACTCCGCTTTCCTCGAATGTCTTGCGGAAGAACTCCGCCACATCGTGCTTGACGCCCATCGCCCCGAACACAACCGCGAACTTCTCATCCGTCCCGCCGCCTAAGGACGCCTGCTTTACGATCTGCGCCGCCAACTGGTCGTGAGGAAGTCCGTTTCCTGAGAAAATCGGAAGCTTCTGCCCGCGGATCAGCGTCGTCAGGCCGTCGATCGCCGAGATACCCGTGCGGATATAGTTCCTTGGGTACTCTCTGCGCACCGGATTAAGAGGCAGGCCGTTGACGTCCCGCTTCTCTGCGCCCGCAATCGTCCCAAGACCGTCGATGGGAACCCCCACTCCGTTGAAGGTCCGTCCAAGCACCTCCGGAGATACCGCAACCTCCATGGGATGTCCCGTCAGCTTCGTATGGGTATTGCGAAGGGACATATTCTCCGTTCCTTCGAATACCTGTATGATTGCCTTATCTTCATATAATTCGATAATACGCCCTATCTTCTTCGTATTACCGTCTACCACAAATTCTACGATCTCATCAAAGAACGCACCTTCCAGTCCTTCCAGCACTACAAGAGGTCCGTTGATATTACTGAGTCCCAGATATTCTATTGCCATGTACGGTTCCCTCCTTATGCATTCTTCTC
>CANODD010000160.1 GCA_947564705.1 uncultured Dorea sp.
TCCTGGAGCATGGGGATAAACTGTTTCTGACATTCTCGGCCAGCGAGACGGGGATAGATTACTGTGTGGGAATGCTGTACGCAGATAAAGACGCGGATCTTCTGGACCCGCGTTCATGGACGAAGCTCAGGTATCCGGTACTTCGGTCCGATGCGGATAAGGGCATCTATGGTCCGGGACATAACTGCTTCGTGAAAGCGGACGACGGGGTTACGGACCTGTGTATTTATCATGCGCGTCCCTATGATGAGATCATAGGGAATCCGCTCTACGATCCGAACCGGCATGCGATGGTGATGCGTATGGAGTATGACGCCCAGGGATTCCCGGTGTTTGCCTATAAGGAAGATCCCTTAAGTTGTCTGTAACCGGGGAAAGATATGAAAATAAAGATATGAAAATATTATTACTGGAAGACGATAAGAGCTTAAACCGCGGGATCACGCTTACGTTAGAGAAAGCAGGGTATCAGGTTGATTCTGCATTTACGCTTGCGGAGGCAGAAGAGCGTCTTGAGTCAGATCGGTATGCCCTTATTATCTGCGATATTACCCTCCCGGACGGAAGCGGTCTTGAGCTGGGGCGGAAGATACGGGAGATCGGAGATACTTATTTTATCTACCTGACGGCTCTGGATTCGGAGATTGATATGGTAAACGGATACGATACGGGAGCCGACGACTATATTACCAAACCGTTCTCCCTGATGGTGCTGGTCTCTAAGGTAAATGCGCTTATGAGGCGGATCGGCGGCGGTGCGGAACATAAAAGCGTCCTGACCTGCGGGGAGATCGAGGTGAACTGCCAGGAGATGAAGGTATATAAGAGCGGCAGGGAGATCGTGCTTAGTAAGCGGGAACTGCAGCTCCTTTTATATCTATGGGAAAATGCGGGGCGGATCGTGTCGAAAGAGAATATCCTTACGAATATCTGGGATATGGACGGACAGTTTGTGGACGAGAATACGGTGACAGTCAATATCAGCAGGCTCAAGAATAAACTCGGGACGGATGAGATCTCCAACGTAAGAGGGCTGGGATATATATGGAGCGGGAACGTAATAAGAAGATAAGGAAATATTTTGCCGGCTATCTGGTATTTCTAATACTCTTTTCCTTCTTTATGTATATATTGGCCGGATATGAGACTGAAATCAACAGACAGAGGATTCTTCTCTTGATGACGGAACACCCGGAACTGGAGGCGGAGATCATAGCGGCGTGGGAGAGGCCGGGGCGCCTGCCCTTTGGGAGAAATGAAGCCGGCAGCAGGAAGGAGCTTCTTGAGTCCTCCCGTATGGCGGAGCTGATAGAAGAGAAGTATGGATATGATATCGGACACCTCATATCGGAGAGAACCTGGCTGGGATTTTGGGGAGCCGGCGTCTGTATCGGAACGGTGTGGGCAGTTATACTGGGATGTCTGGAACAAAAGAGGAGCGCCGGGGACCGGGATAAGCTTCGGAAGGTGTATGAGTGTCTGGGGCAATTCCGGGAAGGAAAGTTCGAAGGGATACCTGAGTCTGAATCTGATACGGAGGATTGCCCGGAAGAATGGATGAAGATATGGGAATCTCTGCGAGAGCTGGGCGTGTATTTCGAAGGGCTGAAAGAGCGGCTTAAGGAGGAAGAGAACAGTACGAAAGCGTTGATCACGGATATTTCCCATCAGCTTAAGACACCGTTGGCGTCCCTTCGGATGTGCCATGAGCTGGCGGTGGGAGAGCAGCAGACAGAGGAAGAGCGAAAAGAGTTCCGGGAGCAGGAAGAAAAAGAGATAGAGAAGTTGGAAAGTCTCCTCAAAGAGCTGGTCAATCTGTCCAGGCTTGAGACGCATATGATTCAGCTTAAGCCCGGGACAGGAAGTATTAAGAAGACGATCACTGCCGCGGTCAGCCAGATCTATATGAAAGCAAAGGAGAAGGACATAAGGCTCCAGGCGGACATAGCGGAAGATCAGGAGATCTGCCATGACGCGAGATGGACGGAGGAAGCGCTGGTTAATGTCTTTGACAATGCCGTGAAATATTCCGGAGAGCATACGGTTGTTACGGTACGTGTGAAGCCGCTGGTCACATATGTGATGATCGAGATAGAAGACGAAGGCATCGGAATCGGGAAGGATGAACTGCAGAAGATCTATCAGAGATTCTACCGGGGAAAGGATGCGTCCAAGATGTCGGAAGAGGGGGCGGGAGTAGGACTGTATCTGACGAGGATGATACTGGAACGCCAGGGCGGGAGCATTTCCGCTAAACAGAAGCGGGGAAACGGGACGGTATTCAGGATTACGTTGCCTCGCGCTCAATTTTCACACTAATTTCTAGCCGGATGGAGAACTAGATAACATATACAGACAGAGGTTGTCAGGGTATTTTACTGCAGTCTCTGTTTTTTATTACAAAACTGTTATGGTGAATGTAAGGGTTTTGTAAGGCAGAAGGATTATAGTTATACTCAGCAGGAGGAACATTCTCTTGAGCCGGAGTATTGACACACAGGTAAAGAGATGATCTTTGAAAATTTCAGGGAAACGGAGGAAACTATATGAAGACGGACATCAGTAAGATATTGGTAGTGGAGGATCTGGTGAAATGTTACGGAACCGGGGAGAATATGGTGCGGGCGGTGGATCATACGAGCCTTGAGATAGAGAGGGGAAAGTTTACGGCGATAGTGGGCCGTTCGGGTTCGGGAAAGTCAACGCTTCTGCATCTGATCGGCGGGCTGGACAGACCGGACGCAGGGAAGGTGCGGATAGAAGGGAAGGATATATTTGCCCTTAAGGATGAGAGGTTGGCAGAGTTTCGAAGGAAGAAGATCGGATTCGTTTTTCAGGATTATAATCTGATCCCTTCGCTGAATGTATGGGAGAATATCGTACTTCCGCTGGGGCTTGATAACCGGAAGGTGAGAAGACAGGATGTGGAAGAAGTGCTTGTGAAGATCGGTCTAGCGGACAAAGCGGAGGCGATGCCGAATGTGCTGTCAGGCGGACAGAAGCAGAGGACGGCGATTGCCAGAGCGCTGATAACGAGGCCGGCTCTTATCCTGGCAGATGAACCGACAGGTAATCTGGATTCCCAGACGGAGCTGGAAGTGATAAGCCTGATGAAGAGCTGCGTGACAGATTTTGGGCAGACACTGGTCATGATCACCCATGATGAGATGATCGCGCAGATGGCGGACCGGGTGATTGAGATTACGGACGGTAAGGTGGTGAACGACTGATGAAGATGACGACGAGAGTAGCGTTCGATAATATGAAGTATCATAGGAGCCGGAATATTCTGATCGGGACCGCGATTATCCTGACGACGATGTTGTTGTTCGTAGTTCCTACGGTGGGGAAAGGGATGGTTGATCTCCAATTTGCAGCGACGAACAGGCTGTATCCGGCATGGCATGCCCTGTACAGAAATGTGAACGAGAATACGGTCCGTAAACTGGCGGCGCACCATGATATTACCCGATACGGGCTTCGGGGCGACGCGGGATACATGAATCTTGAGGAGGCGTCCGCCGCTATGCTGTATGTGGATCAGGAGGCTATGGAGCTATATAAATGGAGCTTGATGGAGGGAAACATGCCCGTGAAGGAAGATGAGATCGCAGTATCTGAGGGAATACTGGATGAGCTGGGGCAGCAGGGAGATATCGGCGATACCGTCAAAGTTCCTTACCAGATCTTCCGCGGCGGGGAGTTAGACCTGACACAGCAAAAGGAATTCCGCATCTGCGGGTTCCTGAAGGACAGCAAGGAGAGCCGGGAGAAGAGGACGTATATCGCGTTGGTATCAGAGGATTTTTTGAGGAATGAGATTCCAAAGGAAGAGATTGCTTTTCGTTTCCTTCTTCAGATTGATGACACAGGAGACCCTACGACAGACGAGATTGAGCAGAAGATCAGGGATATTGCGGTTCGTTTCGGGATTCCGGAGAATGATATCAACATTAACCAGGATTATCTGGAGGCGAATTATGTAGATCCGGTCTTTATTCCGGCAATCATTGTGATTATGGCGGTTATTATGCTGGCTGGAGTCATTACGATCTACAGTATCTATTATGTATCCATGAATCACAGGATACAGGAGTTCGGCAGGATGAAGGCTATCGGTGCGACAAAGCGTCAGATCCGGCAGATTGTGCTTAGAGAAGGAATGTGTATTGCCGCATTTGCGGTTCCGGCGGGGCTTCTGGCGGGTACGCTGGTATCCGGGGTAGTTCTTAAGATATTTGCTACAGCCAGTGAAACGAACAATGGATATGTGAAGATGATAAAGGAGATTCTTGAAGCCGGGGAGATCAATATCTATAGCTGGTGGGAATATCTTCTTGCGGCGGCGGTTACGGTATGTACCGTATACTTTTCCCTTGTCAGGCCGATGCATGTGGCGGCGAAGGTCTCAGAGGTGGAGGCAATGCGGATGCAGGACGCGGGAAGGAAGTCCAAAAGCAGGAGGAAGGGATATGAATATCTGACGATCGGGCGGCTGGTTTGCAGGAATCTTGCGGAGGATAAGAAGAAGAGCGTGATCACGGTTCTCGCCATGGCGGCGACGGGAGTATTTTTGATGATAGTTGCCACCGTCTTGTCCTGTGCAGATCCGAGAGAGAGCGCGGATGGTTCTGTCCTGGGCCAGTACGAGATATTTTCGGACATAGAGGAGAATAATAAGGAGCATCCAGAGCGGAAATGGTCGGAGGTGCAGAAGGATAATCCCCTGAACGAGGCGTTGATGAAGCAGGTGGAAGCCATTCCGGGAGTAGAAGGGGTTGATGTGTTTTCATCTCTTCATGTCTCGGGAGAACCGTTTATGGAGGAGGACATGAATTTTCTTAACGGGGTTCCGGAAAAATATGCCGGCGAACTGGAGAAAAATATCGTGAAGGGAAAGGTGACCTATGAAGAACTAAAGTCAGGGGACAAGGTAATTGCAGACCGGGCGCTTCTGTTCCACTATCCGGACCTGGATGTGGGAGACAGGCTGAAACTGACGGTGCACGACGGCGACAGGACATTTGAAAAAGAGTTTGAGATCGCCGCAATCGGGCAATACGGAAGCGGTTTGACGAATTATGAATATCTGATTATGGCGAAAGAGGCGGTGGATCAGATGAGTGAATATAACTCGTCCAAATTCTTTCATGTATTTGCAGACAAGGATTATGACTCAAAACTTCATGAAGCCCTGAAGGAGATCGCTGACGCTTCCGGAAGGATTGAACTGCGGACGTGGAAAGAAGATTATGAACTGTGGAAGTCTTCCCAGGCTGTAATCGGCGCGGCGTGTTATATATTCCTTGGAATCCTGGCCGTTATCAGTGTGTTGAACCTGGTCAATACGATGATTAACAGTGTCCGTGTGCGTAAGAAAGAGCTGGGAATGATACAGGCAATTGGGATGTCGGATTCGCAGCTTATGAAGATGCTGCAATTAGAAGGACTATTCTATACGATGGGTACGCTGTTCATATCCGTCGGGCTTGGAAGCCTTGCCGGATATCCGGTATTTCTGTATGCGAAGAATCAGGGATTGTTCGAGATCAGCGCGTATCATTACCCGGTGAAGGTGGCTGTGATAGTGGCGGCGACGCTCCTTTTGGTCCAACTTCTGCTGGCGGCGGGGATCTCGCGGTCCGTAAGGAAAGATTCGATTATTGAGCGAATACGGTTCAGTGATTAGAACTTTGTTTTCGTTCTTTCGGTTGAAGAGATGGCGCTACATATCCGCTATCTCTTCTGCCGTTATCTCCCTTTGCTTCAGCTTCAAGTACACGACTTCCCGGAACAACGCATAGATCACCGATACCACCGGAATGAATATCAGCATCCCCACTACGCCCATAAGGCTGCCGCCTACACTGACTGCCGCCAGTACCCAGATAGACGGCAATCCCACCGAATTCCCCACGACATGCGGATAGATCAGATTTCCCTCTATCTGCTGTAATACAAGGAACAATATGACAAATAACAGAGCCTTAAACGGATCCTCGATAAAGATCATGAACACACCTACCGCACATCCGATAAACGCCCCGAAGATCGGTATCAGCGCGGTAAAGGCAATCACAATCCCTACTAACAGCGCGTATGGAAGCCGAAACAGCGCCATCGACACGACGAACATGCTTCCCAGGATCACCGCCTCTACACACTGGCCGGTTAAAAAGCTGGAAAATGTATTGTAAGTCAGAGTTAATACCTCAAGCGCCGCCTCCGCGCGCCCTCTTCTTACGAACGCAAACAATACTTTCTTCGCCTGAAGGCTTAACTTCTCTTTCTGCAATAAGATATAGATCGCAAATACAAATGCGATGAAGAACGTCGTAATAGCGCTTACGATGCTCTTTGCCGCCATAATCGTAGAATCCAGTACGCTTCCGGCGCCGTTCTTGAAGAAATTGATCCCCGTCTCCATGATCTTATTCCAGTCAAACTCAAGGCTGTCCACCCACTTCATAATATCCCGGTTATCATGGAACAGCTTTTCCGCCCATACCTGTACCTTTGGAATAAATTCCTGTATACTGGTCCCAAGATTGGAAAATGTCGTCCCAAGCTGCGGGATCAGGACAAACATCACGATACTTACGACGCCGATCACCCCGAATAGCACAATCAGC
>CANODD010000161.1 GCA_947564705.1 uncultured Dorea sp.
CCGATCTCATCTTTCAGGACATTGAAGGTAGTTAAAGGCGGTGAAGATATCTCGCAGAAAGGCATGTTGTCGAATCCGATGATCGAGACGTCATCCGGGATGCGGTACTGCATGTCTTTTAATGCCTTCATTGCGCCCAGTGCAATGATGTCGTTTACCGCCACATATGCGGTGGGTAATTCATGTTCCTTCTTTAGATATTCTTTCATGGATATCTGCGCGCCGGTCATGGTGGGCTGAAGCTTCACGCAATATTTTTCCTCGATCTTCAGATGATGCTCGGCCATAGCCTCCCGGAAGCCCTGTTCCCTCTCCTCGAAGTTGCGGATGGGAATCGTGCTGCCGATATATCCGATCTTTGTATGGCCTTTGGACACCAGATACGAGACGGCTTGCTGAAAGGAGTTCCGGTTCTCCATGAGAACCGTTGTAAAATTCCCTTCCCGATACCATGCATCCACGACTACAAAGGGTACCTTTAATTTCTTGAAGGGTTCGATGTCTTTCCATTCCAGTTCTGTCGCCAGTAAGATGATCCCGCTCTTAGTCTCGTTGAGAAGGCTGGAAATCTTAGCCTCATGGTCTGAGTCGGACATGTATATATTCATGATGCTCGTCTCTATGTGATGCTTCTGCCCTTCTTTCTCCACTCCGTCGATCAATCCCAGGATAAGCGGCGTCTCCAGCAAGATTTCTCCGCTCTTACGATACATGACCAGTATAATCCGTTCCATTTTTTTTGAAGAAGTATATCCCAGTTCCTTGGCTGCGTCGAAGATTCTCTTCACGGTTTTCTCATTTGCTTCTTTTTTCTGGTTCAGAACATTAGATACAGTTGCCTGCGAATAACCTGTCAATTCACTGATTTGTTTTAATGTTACACGGGCCAAGATCGATGCCCCCCTTCTCATCCTCTTTCGCGTTCTCATTCATTACTGCTTATTTGCCAGTCATCTGCTTTTCCTGCTGCTTTCAAAACGCTATTATACTATCATAAACCCCTCTGTTTTTCAAGAAATTTCCAGATTCTTGTAGTCCTGGAACAGAAGATATCTGGCGGGTACATCTTCTTCAATAACAGGGAGCCTGTTTTTGGCGGAATGGAATCGGTTGTCTATGGTGTCGTCATTGGTTGTGGAGACTTCAAACAACATGATTTTCCCGGTTCCTTTCTCCCCGATCCATCGGTGATACTGCCCGGGTTTGAGGGTAATACTCTGACCCGGGACCAGGGTGACGGTCCCTCCTGCGGGAACGGTGACCTGTCTGCCGTCTATGGTTACCGTGACGTCCGTATCTGCAAAGTCTTCTTTGTCGTCAGAGTTATATAGCTGAACGATAAGATTGCCGCCGCCCCTGTTGATGATATCTTCCATCTTGCTCCAATGGAAATGATAGGGAAGTTCCTGCCCGTCTTCTACAAGTAGGAGTTTCTCGGCATAAGGCTTAGGATATTTCTCCTTGTTATGGAAATTACCGTTGCGGAATGTAAAGATTAACAGTCCGCAGGATTTAAAATCTCCGCTTCCAAAATCACTGATATCCCAGCCGAGCATGTTGTCTATGATCTCCTGATATTCCGGTCCCATGTTCTGCCATTTGGGAATATCCCATTTGGCGAAATCAGGAAAGCAAAGTCCCTTTTCTTCTACAAATGCAATTGCCTCTTCGATGATAGCGTTTAGCTCTGATCTTTTCATATAGATTCTCCTTCTGGATTGATGTTTTGAAATTCGATTATTGTGTAGATGTCCGCGTTCTCAATGCACAGTTCCTGCCCTTTTACTACGGCCCGTGTATTGCCGCTGCCCGGGAACGTGTAAAGCCGGACGTCGCAGAACGGGAATGCCGCGGTCAGTTCTATGGAAGGGATCGGGTCGATCCGGTGTGTCTCTTCGTTATAATTATAATTTACAATATGCAGGAGATAAGATTCTCCGTTGTGGTGCAGCGCCGCTCCGTATACCGGATTATTATCAAACTTAATAAGTGGTGTTCTCTGCGATAAATGTCGGAATAAGAGACCGGTCTCGTCGGGACCGTACTGTGCCGACGCATTTAAGGCTTCTGGCTTTCGTGAGCAGGCGATCACTTCGCCGCCGTCAGTGCGGTAGTTATTCAGTACATCTGCGGTTTTCTGATCCATCAGGAACGCATCGGGAACGATGACGGTTCTGTATGGAGCCAGCCGCTGCGGTGTCAGCTCCTCATCCGGGCTCTCGTAGAGGACGTTGTAGAGGATGTTGCGGGTGCTCATCTCCTGGATCAGGTCAAAGAATGCCTCAAAGGTTCCGTCGTTGGAAAATGCACCCTGCCGTCCCAGTTCATTCACGCCGTCCAGGCTGACCCGTTCTACTTTGTTGTAAGTGATGGTTGCTTTTTCAGAGGGTTCCGTCCACATATTCTCATAAGCAGAACGCAGATCATAGATCACAGCGATATCCGCCTGAGGGTTTTTGGGGAACAGTCTGCTGTGGCTGTCAAGCCATGGACCCAGTTGTTTCAGCATCCGAAGATCAGGCCAGAATGCGTCTTTGACCTGATTCTGCAGCCAGGAACCGTAAGGGAAGGCAATATGGAAGCCATGTGCCAGAGGTTCCATAAGAAACAGAATACATCTGTCGTTGATGCCGTTTTTGATATCCGTGATCATGTCGCGGACATATGCATTGGGATCTTCTACGAAGCAGCAGTCCTTGCCGCCAAGCCATCCGAACGCATATTTGTACCATCCGTCCTGCCTTAAGGAAATGTCGGTCTTCTCTCCGGCAAGAAGATCCAGATGCTTCTTGCAATTCCATGCGATGGGAAAGCATTGGAAGAGGTTTGCCGTAACCGGGAATTCTTCGCCCCTCTTTTCCCTGGCGTAGGATTTGGCATGGACGGATAATTCACGTACCACCCTTTCTATGTAACTGATCTGCATATTTACAAAATCACGGTACAGAGGGATATTCCAGCGGTCATTACCGTTGAATGCCAGCAAGTCTTCGTCAGTATAGCCCTTCTCAAGCAGATAAGTCCTGTAGTTGAATGTACCGGGAGCCGCGTCATCAGGAAGGGGAATATGATGTTCCTGCAGATACAGGCTGAACTTGTCCATACATTCATCACAGAAACAGCCTGCATTGTGAAGCGCATGTTTCTGCGTATCATATTCATCGATATGAAGGCCTCCGGCGCCGGCGTCAATCATCATTTCCACATTCTTTTTCAGATAAGTCAGATATGATTCTTTGTTGCAGCAAGGCGTGTAGCATTTGTGGTCATGGCCGGGAGCCATAAGCCAGGCGGAGAGGATGCTTCGTCCTTCCAGCGAACGGGTCTTGAATTCCTCCAGATAATCCGTTACGATGCGGCCTTTATAGTCTTTTAATCCATCCGGGAAATATTTCTCAATCGGATCAAAAAGGTGAGGATATTGGTTGGTGGACAGCTCGCTCATTCCGATATACCGGTGATTTTTGGATGCATTGCGCAGGATGTTCAATGAAAGCAGTTTCGTCTCGTCATCGTTGAACTCTGCGCCAAATTCCCAAAGTTGTGACTTCCAGAGCACTGAGAATACCCGGATACCTCTTTTGCGGCATTCTTCGCAGAATTCGCTGTCGTTCATATATCCATACAGGCGCATTCTTGGCGGGGTTGTGTCGTTTGCTTCCCTGTCCAGATATGGCAGGCCGATGGCGCCGCTCCCAAGACAGGACCAGATCAGCATATTTCCGTGTATGTCGCAGATGTCTTCTACCATCTGCATATTCTTCATCGGGAGACTGGGGTGGTAATTCCACATGTCCCGCTGCCATCCCATAAAATAAATTCCTTTCAGCATATTAAACCTCCTAACTTTTCAGACCGGACAGGGAGATTCCTTTTGTCAGGAATTTCTGGCCGAATCCATAGACTAATGTTGGTACGATCAGAGAAATCATAACGCCGGCAAGGATGTACGCGAGACTGCCTGCAGAACGGAAGCCTTTTAAAGACTGCATCCCCATGGTCAGGGTATATTTTTTCTCTGAATTAATATAAATAAGCGGTGCGAAAAAGTTATTCCACTGCTCTATGAATTTCATGAAGCAGACAACGATAATGGTAGGAATGCACATGGGGATAACCACGTTCCAATATACCCGGAAGGTGGAGCATCCGTCGATGATCGCGGCGTCAATGTAGCTGTCCGGGATTCCTTTCATATTCTGCGTGATGAGAAATACGCCGAAAGGATTCGCCAGATAAGGGAGGATCAGCGCAAGGTGCGTGTCTATCAGGGATAACTTATTCATAACCAGGAATTGCGCGATGGCGTAGGACTGGAAAGGAATAAGCAGACCGGAGATGATATAGAGGAAGATAAAGTTCTTCCCTTTAAAGTTCAGTTTTGCAATGGCAAATGCCGCCATCGTGGTAAAAACTGTTCCGACACCCACGATCAAAAAGGAGATCTTCGTGCTGTTCCAAAAAAATTGAAGAAAATCAAAGCTTTTAAATATGTGTTTGTAATTACCCCATCTCCATTCGGTTGGAAAGAAGGAAGGGGGCAGGTCAAAAGAATCCTTCGGAAGTCTGAGGGAAGTGGCAAATGCCCAGAAAAAAGGCATTAAAAACAGGATTCCAAAGCTGATCAAGATGATATTCAATATGAATTGAAATTTTTTTTCGTTTTTTCTGTAATTTAAAAATAATCTTTTTTTATTCTTATGTTCCATATACTCCCTGCTTTCTTTATTCCGTGTCGTAGGTGACCCATCTGTTCTGATACTTAAACATGAAGATGGTGATAATCAGGACGATAACGAATAAGATCAGTCCCAGTGTCGAAGCATAGCCAAAATGATATTCCTGGAACCCCTTTCTGTAGATATGCATTGCTACTGTCTGCGAGGAGACGCCGGGGCCTCCTTTTGTAAGAAAATAAGTTTCGTCAAACATCTGGAAACAATTGATCAAAGTCGTCACAACTACAAAAAAGATGGTAGGCGTCAGCATGGGGATCTGTATCTTGATTAAGCTCTGCCATTTGGTGGCGCCGTCCACCTTAGCGGCTTCCATATAGACGTCCGGAATGTTCTGCAGACCTATAAAATAATACAAAAAGGCATTTCCGATGAATTTCCATGCACTGAATATCGCGATAGCCAGAAGCGACCATTTAGAATCGCCCAGCCAGTTTATGCGGTTCATCCCCAAAGCGCCGCACAGCCAGTTAAAAACCCCGAATTCGTAGTCATACAGATATCCCCATACAATGACGATGGCGGATGTGGTGACAACCAGAGGGAAATAGAATAAGATTCGGTACACACCCTGAAAGAATCTGGACTTTATGGAATTCACCGCGATAGCCAGGATCAGGCCGCCGATAATATGGACCGGCGCAATGATCAGGACGAACTTTAGTGTATTGAGCATAACCGTGCGGAAATCGGGATCGTCAAACAATTGCCTGAAATTAGTAAGGCCGATGAATTCGATTGGCTTCAGCAGGCTGAAATCAGAGAAGCTCAATATAAAGATGGTCATAAGCAAAGGAATTCCGGTAAATACCGTGTAAAAAATCAAGGTAGGGCTTAAGAAGAGATAAGCTGTCACATTTTCTCTGAAAACGCGGTGTCTTTTACTTTTTGTTTTTTTATTCATAATAAATCATCTCCCCTTTTTGCCGGAAGATACCATCTCCCCTGGGCGGTATCTTCCGATCGTATCGCTTAGTTTTTAAAGAGGCTGTCTATTACAGCTTTTTCTTCGTCGGTGTCTCGATAGGTACTGTTCTCAAAGCATTTGTTGATCTCATCGGCCGCTTCGTCAAGCGCTTCTGATACGGGCTTCTGGTTGGCATAGATAATGTCCATGTACTTGGAGTAGATGTTGGCGAGATCGGCGTACTCCGGCGGGTCCTGGCTTCTGCGCCATTCGTTCTTATTGTATACGTCATACATACATTCATAGTTGTCGATGATCCCGTCTGTTGCGCAGATATCTTCGCCCCAGGTGGGGTTAGCCGGAAGGGAACCTGTCTTCATAAATACTTCTGAATAAGTCTGGCCTGCGGTCCAGAGAGCGACCTTCATGGCTTCCTCGGGATGTTTCGTGCTGTTCAGGACAACGAAGCCGCAGCTTCCGGCGCAGGTATTGTGGCCGCCTTCGCCCTTTGGCATGGTCTGTACGAAGATCTTGTCGTCCAGATCGCTTGCGTTGTAATCGTCGGATACCCATCTTCCCCAGAACCCCATGGCTGTCTTGCCCTGCACGATTAATTCCGTATCCGTGATGGTATCGCTTGGCTGCGGCGCATAGCCGTATTTCCAGATTGAGTCCTGAAGGAACTGAAATACCTTATTACACTGAGGAGAATTGATGGCTGCTTCTGACCAGTCGTCGTTCAGCGGAGCGCCGTTCTCCGAATATAACAATCCCTGCAGACAGAAGAAGTTGGTCGGCACGCCGAAGGGGAATGCGTCTACGCCGGAGTTCTTGAGCTGCTCGCATATATCCTTGAAATCATCCCAGGTCCAGTCCGCGTCC
>CANODD010000162.1 GCA_947564705.1 uncultured Dorea sp.
GCAAGAATTCCGGAGTATAATAACGCTAAGAATAATTGATTTAATAGATATTTCTTATTTTTCAGATTCAGAATTGCAACAACCAGTGACGCAAAACTGCCTTGGTAAATATAAAATATCTATTAAATCAATTATTCTTAGCGTTATTATACTCCGGAATTCTTGCGATTTAAAGGTTCAAGTGATATGATTTACATATTATTTTATCGACTATAAAAAGTGGAAAGAGGATCTCATATGTTATCAAAGTTCAGCGTTAAGAAGCCTTATACTGTAGTAGTAGGCGTGGTTCTCATCATAATCCTGGGAGTGGTTTCATTCAGCAATATGACGGTAGACCTTTTGCCGAGTATGAATCTGCCTTATGCGATCGTTATGACCAGTTACATAGGCGCAAGCCCGGAAGAGGTGGAGCAGATCGTGACACGCCCGGTGGAGCAGACCATGGCTACGGTCAGCAATATCAAGACGGTTCAGTCTATATCGAACGAGAATTCTTCTACGGTCGTACTGGAATTCGATCAGACGGCTAATATGGATTCTGTTACTATCGAGATGCGGGAGAGTCTGGACCAGATACGGGGATTCTGGCCGGAGGCCGTGTCGAATCCTATTATTATGAAGCTGAACCCGGATATGATGCCGGTATTGGTTGCCGCGGTCAGCGCCAAGGACGAAGAGGCGGCGGAAGCGAGCAAATTGATTGAGGAGCATGTAATCCCGGAGGTGGAAAGCGTAGAAGGCGTGGCGTCGGTCACTGCGACAGGAAGTATTGAAGAGACGATTGAGGTCACGGTAAACGAGCAGAAGGTTACGGAATTAAATGATGATATCAAAGCAAAGTTGGAGCAGAAGGTGAATGAAGCCAAAAGCGCTCTTGATGAAGCCAAAGCGCAGGTAGAAAGCGGCAGGGCCGCATTGGAAGCCGGTAAGAGACAGGCTTCTGCAGGAATGGCGGAAGCAGAGGCGCAGATTTCGATGAAGAGTGAGGAGCTGAAGCAGGCACAGCTGGAGATTACGGAGAAGATGGCTGAGTTGAGTGTTGCGGATTCACAGATACAACAGAATCTGGCGTTGATTCAGGCCGGAAAAGCAGAAGCACAGGCACAGTTAACTCAACTTGAGGCGAAAAAAGCAGAATATGATCAGATTAAGATAACATTGGAAGATTTGGAGTTACCGCTTACCGAAGAACAACGGGCGGAGTTAGAAGAGCAGCTTGTACAGTTGGAGACCGTTGTGGGCGACGGTATCTATGAGGCTGCATATGAGACGTTAAGCGCGGCCGTCCAAGAATTGGAGAGGCAGGAGGCGGCGATAGCAGAGGGACAGGAGCAGTTAAATGTAGGAAAGAGTCAATTGGAAGCCTTGCAGCAGCAGGTGAATGAAGGGGCGATGACGTTGGCTGAGGCGAGAGGGCAGCTTGCGGCAGGTCAATTGGAGGCTGCGGTCGGCATCGGAGAGGGAGCGACTCAGCTTGCGGTAGGGGAGTCGGCGATTCAGATGCAGGAGGCTCAGATGGAATCTGCCATGGCGGATGCATCCGCTCAGGCAGCGGCGGGCGATATGCTGACGGCAGAGATGATAAAGACGATCCTGACAGCGGAGAACTTCCGTATGCCGGCGGGATATGTAGAAGAGGAGGGAATTGATTATCTGGTTCGCGTCGGCGATAAATTTAAAAATATAGGAGAACTTAAGGATCTTGTACTGATAGATATGGAAGGAATAGATCCGGTGAAGTTATCAGATGTCGCAAATGTAGAGCTGGTAGACAATACGGATGAGACTTACGCAAAGATCAACGGTAATTCAGGCGTCATGCTGATGGTGCAGAAGCAGACGGGGTATTCTACCGGAGACGTCAGCGACCGCGTGCTGGAGCGTCTTGAGAAGGTGAAGAAGGAGAACAAAGGACTCGATACGGTTGTCCTTATGGATCAGGGCGTGTATATTGACATGATTGTCCATTCCGTGCTTAATAATCTGGTATATGGAGCGATACTGGCGGTTATTATCCTCTTGGTATTCTTAAAGAGTATCCGTCCGACTTTCGTGATAGCCTGTTCGATTCCGATCAGTATTATGACGGCGTTGGTTGCCATGTATTTCTCGGGAGTAACATTGAACATTATCTCCTTATCAGGCCTGGCGCTTGGAGTAGGAATGCTGGTGGATAATTCCATCGTTGTAATCGAGAATATATACCGTATGCGCAATGAAGAAGGAGAATCGGCAAGAAACGCCGCGATCGAGGGGGCGCGGCAGGTGGGCGGGGCTATTATGGCTTCTACTCTTACTACAGTGTGCGTATTTCTGCCGATTGTATTTACGTCGGGGATCACCAGGCAGCTTTTTGTGGATATGGGACTTACCATCGGGTATTCTCTGATGGCGAGCCTGATCGTGGCGCTGACGGTGGTTCCGATGATGTCGGCGGGCGTCTTAAAAAAGACGGAAGAGAAAGAGTCCAGGTTATTCAGACAGGTGAAAGAGCGGTACGGAGGTATCCTGCGGAGGGCTCTGCGTTTTAAGATACCGGTATTGTTGGGAGCGCTGCTTCTTTTTATCGGCAGTATCGCTCTGGAGCTGACGAGAGGAACGCAATTCATGCCTGAGATGGAGAGTACACAGGTCAGTATGAATCTGGAGCTTGAGAAGGGCGCCAGTCTTGAGGATACGGCGAAAGCGGCGGATGAGGTGATGGAACGCGTCGGGAAGCTTGAGGATATCGAGGATATCGGGGGACTGGTGTCTTCCTCCAATATGATGGGGATGCAGTCGGAAACCAACAGTGTGTCGATCTACGCGATAACCAAAGAAAACCCGTCCATGTCGAACGACCGGCTTAAGAAAGAGATTGAGAAAGTTACGAAGGGAATCCCGGGGGAATTGACGGTTGAAACATCTTCTATGGATATGAGCGCCTTAGGAAGCAGCGGGATCAATATCCAGATTAAAGGAAAGGAGCTGGATAAATTACAGGAGGTTGCGGGAGAGATCAAGAAGATCGTGGAGAAAACCAAGGGTACGCAGAATGTGTCGGACGGGACAGAGGATAACAAAGAAGAGCTGAGGATCATCGTGGATAAAGCGAAAGCAGCGCGGCATGGGCTTATGGTGGCTCAGGTGTATCAGGAGCTGAGCGGGAAACTGGCGGAGGCACAGTCGGCGACGGCTCTGTCAACCGATACGGACGAGTATGATGTCTATGTAGTGGATGACGCCAGAGAGAGCATGACCCGGGAGGACGTAAAGAATATGACGGTTACGGCGCAGAAACAGGACGGTACAGAAGAGGAAGTAAAGTTAGCTGATATCGCTTCTTTTGAGGACGCTTCCGGGCTTCAGGCGATCAGCCGTATGGATCAGAGCCGGTACATGTCGGTTACCGCTGAGATCAAAGAGGGAGATAATATAGGACTTGTCAGCCGGCAGGTGAAGAAAGCGCTGGGAGCGTACAGCGCCCCGGAAGGCTATGAGGTAGAGATGACTGGTGAAGATGAGACGATCAATGAGGCGATGATAGAGTTATTCAAGATGCTTGCCCTTGCGCTGCTTTTTATGTATTTGATCATGGTGGCGCAGTTCCAGTCTCTGCGGTCTCCGTTTATCGTAATGTTCACGGTGCCTCTTGCGTTTACCGGAGGTCTTTTGGCGCTCTTTATCGCAGGAATGCCGGTGAGTGTTATCTCGATGATCGGATTCGTGATGCTGTCGGGTATCATTGTAAATAACGGAATTGTTTTTATCGATTATGCCAATCAGTTGATTGAAAAGGGAATGTCCCAGGAGGAAGCCCTTGTAGAAGCGGGAATGACAAGGCTTCGGCCAATCATCATGACGGCGCTTACGACAATCTTAGGCTTGTCGACTATGGCGGTGGGGGTTGGTATGGGGTCGGATATGGTTCAGCCGATGGCAGTTGTGACAATCGGAGGTCTTATCTACGGAACGATATTGACTTTAGTCGTAGTTCCCTGTATATTTAACTTATTCCATAAAAAAGAAAAAGCAAGGCTTCGTGAAGGGATCGAAGAGGCCGGAGAAAGTGAAGAGAGTAAAGAAAGTATAGAGAGTGAAGGGATTGAAGAGGGATAGATCTGCAGGCCAGGATTGATAAGAGAGGTATGAGTATGGTTGATAAGGCGGTTAGATTTGCTGCTAAGGCACACGAAGGGCAATTTAGAAAGGGGACGGGGAGGCCGTACATCGTTCACCCGTTGGAAGTAAAGGATATTGTGTCAGGGATGACGGAAGATGAAGAGGTGATAAGCGCGGCAGTGCTTCATGACACCATCGAAGACTGCGAGGGGGTCACGCAGCGGATACTGGCGCAGGAATTCTCTGAGAGGGTGGCATGGATGGTAGCCCAGGAAAGTGAGGATAAGTCGCTTTCCTGGCTGGAGAGGAAGCGAAGTACGATAGAGCACTTAAGGAACGCGCCGAAGGAAGTGCAGATGATAGGCCTTGCGGATAAACTGTCGAATATACGTGATATTGACAGGGATTATCCTGTGTGCGGGGAAGAATTATGGAGCCGTTTCCGGATGAAGGATAAGAATACGATCGGATGGTATTATAAGGGGATCAGGAACGCGCTTGAGGCAGAATTCGGAGAAAGCGAGGTCTATAAGGAGTACTGCAGGCTGATTGAGAAGAATTTTGAGGGATAAGCAAAAAGGACAGATGTGAGATGATTATCAGCGCAAGCAGAAGAACGGATATTCCGGCGTTATACCCGGAGTGGTTTGTGAACCGGCTGAAAGCCGGGGAGGTACTGGTTCCGAATCCATATAACCGTAAAAAACTCAAACGTATCACGTTGTCTCCGGATACGGTGGACTGCATTGTGTTCTGGACGAAGAATCCGGAACCGATGATCCCATATCTGAGAGAGATCAGGGATATGGGGTATGATTATTATTTTCAGGTGACGATTACGGACTATGAAGAAGACATAGAGCGGAATCTGCGCTGTACGGCCGAGTCCATGGCGACGTTTATCCTGATGAGCGAGAAGCTGGGGCGGGAGCGGATGGACTGGCGTTTTGATCCGATTCTGCTTACGGATAAATATTCGATCTCGTATCATCTGGAGCATTTTGAGCAGATGTGCGGATGGCTGCATGATGCGACGACCAGGTGTATCATCAGTTTCGTGGACTCTTATAAAGAGTGTCCGTACCGCGAACTGCGGGAAGAAGAGGTGGCAGAGCTGGCGAAGGGATTGGGGAAGATAGCCAGAAAATATCAGCTTCCGTTATATACCTGTGCGGAGAAAGCTCATCTGGATCGGTTCGGAATCAGCCACTGTGCATGTATCGACAAAGAAAAGATCAGACGTCTGGTCGGATATAAACTGGATTTGAAGAAGGATGCGGGGCAGCGTAAAGAATGCAGGTGTGTGGAAAGTATAGATATCGGTACTTATCACACATGTATTCATGGCTGCCGTTATTGTTATGCGTCGGGAACTCTTGAGAATGCAAAGAATAAATACGAGCAGCACGATCCGGATTCACCGGTGCTCACCGGGCGCCTGCGGGGGGATGAAGAGATTACGGATCAGATGGCGGTCTCCAGCCGTGATATTCAGCTATCTTTATTCGATATGCCGGGGATGGGGTATTGACAAAAACATAACAAAATGGTATATTTGTACTATAGTCTAAACTATAGTCTAGTATACCGTTTTTTTATTATATATGTATTTTAGATGAATATGTTTTCGGATCAAAGTTGTTTGGATCAAAGTTGTTCGGATCAAAGAGTTTTAGAGATGTCTTTTTTGAAATTGACAGGTCTTTAGGACAGAGTTTTAAGATATGAGAGGATGGCAGAATGAAGAATATTACGAATATACAGAAGTTTTCCATCCATGACGGGGATGGAATCCGTACTTCCGTATTTTTCAAGGGATGTCCTTTGCGGTGTGAATGGTGTCACAATCCGGAGACCCAGAGGTACGAAAGAGAGATTCAATACGATCCTGATAAATGTACGGGCTGCGGCGCCTGTGTAAAGGCGTGTCCGAATCAGGCAATTCTCCTGAAAGACGGAAAGCCGGTGACAGACAGATCGGCCTGCACTTTGTGCGGCAGATGTGAGATCTTCTGCCCGGCAGGGATACGCGAGACTGTCGGCCGTGAATATACGGTAAAGGCGCTTGTGAAGGAGCTTATGAAGGATCAGATATTCTATGAAGATTCCGGCGGAGGAGTGACTCTTTCCGGCGGGGAGGCTATGATGATGGATATGGAGTATCTCCTGGCAGTTGCGAAGGAGCTCAAGCGCCAGGATGTGTCACTCACCATAGACACCTGCGGATATGTTCCGTATGAGAAGTTTCAGGCGATTCTTCCTTATGTGGATACATTTCTCTATGATGTGAAGGTGATGGACCCTGAGCTTCATAAGAGATACATAGGAGCGGACAATAAGCTGATCCTTGAGAACCTGGTCCGTCTCGCGGGGGACGGGGCGAGGATCTATATCCGGATC